>JBGPOI010000001.1:0-41516 GCA_041487975.1 Binatia bacterium
CGGGTCACCACACCATGCGGCGCCTGGCCGAGCAAAGTTACCGAGAGCATAAGACACGGCGCCGCGCTCATATTCCCGCCAATCAACGCCGCCCCACAGGCTCCGGCAGCTCGGACAAAGCCGTCAAAGAAGGCGTCCAGGTCTTCCACCTCGCATTCCTGCGGCACCCCCAGGCTAAGCAAGGCAAAGGTCGGTTCTCCTCCCATCGCCGCGATATCGCTGGCGTTCACCGTGAAGGCTTTTTCTCCGAGGACGGAGAATGAGGTCCACTCACGACGGAAGTGGACATTTTCAATCATGGCATCAGTGGTCAGCAGGGTGGTCCCAGAGAGAGACAGGACGGCACAGTCATCGCCCAGGCCCAATAGGACGCGGGGATCCGAAGGCACCCAGCCGCGGAGACGGCGCAAGAAGGGAAACTCGCCCAGGTCGCTTAGCTTCATCACTTGACCACGTTTTCAGCCGAAGAGTTCTTTGACCTTTTCAAAAAACCCTTTGCTCATAGGGTGTACGTCCGCGCCATCGAGTCGGGCAAATTCTTCGAGCAATGCACGTTGCCTGGGGTTGAGCTGACGTGGGGTCTCGACCACAACGCGCACCAACTGGTCCCCGCGGCCGCTGCCCCGCAAGCTCGTAATGCCTTTGCCACGCAGGCGAAAGACCTTACCCGACTGGGTCCCCGGGGGAACCTTCATCTTGATCTTACCTTCAAGGGTAGGAACCTCGATCTCAGCACCAAGCGCGGCCTGGGGAAACCGGATAGGGATCTCGCAAACGATGTCGGCCCCTTGTCGCGTGAACAACGGATGCTCACGCACGTGAATGAGAATGTACAAACTCCCGGCTGGTCCCCCCGTCACACCGGCATCGCCTTCACCACGCAGTTTAAGGCGTGCGCCGCTATCCACGCCGGCGGGAATTTTTACTTTCACGGCGGCTGTCGTTCGCACCATTCCCCCTCCCCGGCAGAAGGTGCAGGGATCGGTGATGATCGTCCCTTGTCCCCCACACTGATTACAGGTGCGGGCAATGGTGAAGAACCCTTGCTGGAAGCGGACTTGACCACTGCCCCGACAGGTTGAACACGTTTTGGGCGAGGTCCCGGGCTTGGTTCCTTTCCCGTGGCAGGTTTCGCACATGGTCGTGCGTGGCACGGAAATCGTCTTCTCGGCGCCAAACGCCCCTTCTTCAAAGGAAAGCTCTAAATTATAGCTGAGATCTTCCCCACGTTGGCCCGCGTGCCGACTGCCTCGTCCACCAGCAAAAAAGTCACCGAAAATATCGCTGAAGATATCCTCAAAGTTCGTGAAATCGAATCCGCCATTAGAACCGGCTCCGCCCTGTGCGAAGGCGGCATGGCCATAGCGGTCGTATTGTGCGCGTTTTTCCGCATCCGATAGGACCTGATACGCCTCGGAGAGTTCTTTAAACTTCTCTTCGGCAGCTTTGTCGCCAGGGTTGCGATCCGGATGGCACCGCATGGCCGCCTGTCGGTACGCCTTCTTCAGTTCTTCCGCACTCGCGTCGTGACTGACACCCAGCAGTTCATAGTAATCGGCTTTTGTTGCCATATTCCCCCCGCTCATCCCCTATAACAAAAAAACCCCCGCTCTTCCAATCGAGGGAAGAGTGGGGGCAAAAACGGGGAGACGGTGTGACATTCTCTACTGGTTACTTCACTTCTTCAAAATCAGCGTCTACCACATTTTCCTTTCCCTGTGCCTGTCCAGCCCCTTTACCCTCTTCAGTCTCGGCACCCTTGGTAGCAGCCTGTTCCTTGGCTACGCGCGCGTACATCGCTTCGGCAAGCTTGTGGGAAGCCTGGGTCAGTTCCTCACTGGCGGATGTGATCACGCCCGCGTCTTCGCTCTCCATCGCTTTCTTGGCTTTTTCCAAAGCTGTCTCGATGTTGCGGGCGGTTGCGTCGTCAGCATCACCACGGTGGTCTTTCAGCGATTTCTCGGCCGAGTAGATCAGCGAGTCGAGGTGGTTACGCGCCTCGACTCGCTCGCGTTTGTGCTTGTCTTCCTCCGCGTGCGCTTCCGCATCTTTGACCATCTGCTTGATCTCTTGCTCTGAGAGCCCACTCGAGGCAGTGATGCGGATCGACTGCTCTTTTCCTGTCCCGAGATCCTTCGCGTTGACGTGGACAATGCCGTTTGCGTCGATGTCAAAAGTCACTTCGACTTGCGGCACTCCACGCGGCGCAGGCGGAATGCCGACCAAATCAAACTGTCCGAGCAGTTTGTTGGAGGCGGCCATCTCACGCTCGCCCTGAAAAACTCGGATCGTCACCGCGGTCTGGCTGTCAGATGCAGTCGAGAAAATCTGACTCTTCTTCGTCGGGATGGTAGTGTTCTTATCGATCAGCCGTGTGAACACCCCACCCAACGTCTCGATGCCCAAGGACAGGGGGCTAACATCCAGGAGTAGGACATCTTTCACCTCTCCTTTCAGCACCGCTCCTTGGATTGCCGCGCCGATAGCGACGACTTCGTCGGGGTTGACTCCCTTATGCGGTTCTTTGCCGAAGATTTTGCGTGCGCGTTCTTGTACCGCAGGCATGCGGGTCATACCACCAACCAGCACGATCTCGTCGATCTGGCGTGCGGACAACCCTGAATCTTTCAGGGCCGTGAGGCAAGGAGCTTCGAGTCGATCAAACAGATCCGCGCACAGAGCTTCCAGCTTGGCGCGAGTGAGTTTCATCGTGAGATGTTTGGGACCACTCTGGTCAGCCGTGATGAACGGCAAATTGAGTTCGGTCTCCATCGAAGAAGACAGCTCAATCTTGGCTTTCTCCGCCGCCTCCTTGAGACGTTGGAGGGCCATACGGTCTTTACGCAGATCGAACCCCTGGTCTTTTTTGAATTCATCGGCCAAGTAGTCGATGACCCGCTGATCAAAATCGTCGCCACCAAGGAAAGTATCGCCGTTAGTGGCTTTCACCTCGAACACGCCATCGCCAACTTCAAGGACGGAGATGTCGAAGGTGCCACCACCCAGGTCAAAGACCGCAATTTTTTCATCCTTCTTCTTGTCGAGTCCATAAGCCAGTGAGGCGGCAGTCGGCTCGTTGATGATGCGCAAGACATTCAGCCCGGCGATCCGCCCAGCATCCTTAGTCGCCTGGCGCTGTGAGTCATTGAAGTAGGCCGGAACAGTAACCACTGCATCGGTCACCTTCTCGCCCAGGTAGTCTTCCGCAGTCTGCTTCATCTTTTGCAGGATGAAGGCAGAGATCTCCGGCGAGCTATAGCTTTTCCCGCGGATCTCGACCCAGGCATCGTTGTTGTCTGCCTTCGTGATTTTGTACGGCAGCACCTTCGCGGCCTTGCGCACCTCAGCCTCCTCGAAGCGGCGGCCGATCAAGCGCTTGATAGAAAAAATAGTGTTCTCAGGGTTGGTGATCGCCTGGCGTCTGGCGATCTGGCCGACCAGACGTTCCCCACTCTCGGTGAAAGCCACCACGGAAGGAGTAATGCGATTGCCCTCAGCATTAGTGATGACTTTTGGCTCGCCTCCTTCCATCACTGCCACGACCGAGTTGGTCGTCCCTAAGTCGATACCGATAACTTTTGCCATACCTGTTCTCCTTACGAAAAACCTCTACCCCTACCACCCCGTGTCAAAGATCTGTAACCATCCGTTTCTCGGTTCGCAACCTTCATTCCTCGAATTTCTTTTCACTTGCCGGTGCTTTGGCGACAGTCACCAAAGCAGGCCGTAGCAACCGGCCATGCAGGAAGTAAGCCGGACAATACTCATCGACCACTGTGTTAGGCGCTACATTTGCGTTCTCGGCTTGCGCCATTGCCTCATGCCGGGTGGGGTCAAACAGTTCGCCTTTCGCTGTCACACGTGTCACCCCGTACTTTTTCAGGGTTTCCAGAAACGAACGCACGACTAAAGCAACTCCTTCGAGCAGAGGTTGGCCATTGCCGCCACCCTGGGCATGGCCAACGGCTCGTTCAAGATTATCAATGACCGGCAGGAGATCGCGGATCAACGGCTCGTTGGCAAACCGGAGAGACTCGGCCTGTTCGCGCTGCATGCGGCGTTTAAAATTTTCTAACTCGGCCCGCTCGCGCAAAAAGAGATCATAATTCGCCTTGGCTTCTTCTTCTTTCTCCGCTAATTTGACCAGTAGCACAGCCTTTTCTTCCCCAGGCTCGTTTTCTTGAACTTCAGCGTGTTCGCTTGATCTCACTGCCGAGTCATTACGGTCTGGCTTCTCCACATCCATGCTTCCTACCCCTTGTGAAAACCTGAGTCTTTTTATTCTACCCAAAGAGACAATATCTTTGATAGAATGTAAGAACCACCTCTTACCATGTCAAGGTAAAGATGATTGAAGAACGCACCCCTGCCATTGTTCTGCGCAGCCGCGTATACGGCGAATCGGACAAGATCGTTATTTTTTTGACGCAAGATTGGGGGAAAGTGACTGGCATTGCCAAAGGAGCCAAGCGATCGCGCCGTCGCTTCGTCAATGTGTTGGAATCTTTTACCCACGTGCAATTGCGATTTCGGCCGGGCCGGACCGACGAATTGGCTTTTATCTTCGGCTGTGACTTGATACAGAGTTTTCGCGGTCCGAGTCGTGACCTGCAACGGTTTGCTCTGGCCAGTTACATCACAGAGTTGATCGACGCCATGGTGGCAGGTCGCGAGTCAGGACGGGAAACTTATGAATTACTCTTGCATGGTCTGACGACGTTAGAAGAGCAAAGTCTACTCTCGCCCCTGTTCTTGCCGGTATTTGAGTTGTTTCTGCTGACATATGTGGGTTATGCGCCACACCTCACCGGCTGCCAGCAGTGTGGCGCCAGCTTCGGCGAGGACGAGACACCGCTCATTTTTTCTCCCGGTCGTGGCGGCCTCCTGTGCCGGAACTGTCGCGGCCAGGGGGGAGTCACCCTGCGGCTTTCACCTGAAACGCTGCGTCTGTTGCTCAGCCTCAGTAATTCAGCAGTGGACACGTTTTTGAAGATCACTGCGTCTCCTCGCGTATACCGCGAAACGCGTGCACTGGTCTCCGGTTTGCTCTCTCGCCACTTGCTGAGACCATTGAAATCGCAGGCGTTCCTTGAGCAGGCGGGAGTATTCAACGATTCTCACGTTGACGGTTCCCAGGAGGAATGATATGGCTTACTATTCATGTCGGTGACCATGGACAAGATCGTCAACCTGTGCAAACGGCGCGGGTTTGTTTTCCCCTCGAGCGAGATCTACGGCGGCTTTGCCAGCACTTGGGACTACGGTCCGCTCGGCATCGAACTCAAACGAAACATCCGCGAGACCTGGTGGCGCTACATGGTGACGGCACGCGAGAACGTCGTCGGCATCGAGAGTGCCGTGCTCATGCATCCGCGGGTGTGGGAGGCTTCAGGTCATATCGCTGGATTTTCTGATCCCTTGGTGGACTGCCGCGTTTGCAAACGGCGCTTTCGCGCTGACCAGATCCCTGCCAAGGAAGAACGGCAATGCCCCAAAGGCATGGAGTGCGATCTGACCGAGGCCAGGCAGTTCAACCTGATGTTCAAAACCTTCGTTGGTCCAGTTGAGGAAGACGCAGCCGTAGCATTCCTCCGCCCCGAGACTGCGCAAGGTATGTTTGTGAACTTCCTCAACGTCCAGCAGTCCGGCCGCCTCAAACCGCCTTTCGGCATCGCGCAGATCGGCAAATCGTTTCGCAACGAGATCACACCCGGCAACTTCATTTTCCGCACGCGCGAGTTCGAGCAGATGGAAATGGAGTTCTTCGTCAAACCCGGCACTGACGAGGAGTGGTTCGATTATTGGCGCGAGCAGCGTATGAATTGGTACACCACACGGCTCGGTATCAAGCCTGCCAACCTCCGCTTTCATCACTACGAGAAGCCCGATCTTGCCCACTACGCCAAGGCCTGCTCGGATATCGAATACCAGTATCCCTTCGGCTGGGGCGAACTCGAAGGCATTGCCAATCGTACTGACTTCGACCTGCGGCAGCATGCCGAGCACAGCGGCAAGGATCTGACTTTCTTCGATGAAGAGACGCGCGAACGTTATCTGCCGTATGTCATCGAGCCGGCAGTGGGGGTGGACCGCCTCCTGCTCATCATACTCCTCGATGCCTACGAGGAAGATGTACAGGAGAATGAGTCTCGCGTCGTCTTGCGCTTGCCTCCGCGTCTTGCTCCGATTAAAGTTGGGATCTTTCCGCTCCTACGGAAAGACGGGCAGCCGGAGAAAGCTCTAGCGATCCGTGATCTCCTCAAGCAGCGATTCGCCGTTTTTTACGATCAGGCGGGTTCGATCGGCCGGCGCTACCGCCGCCAGGACGAGGTCGGCACGCCGTTCGGCATCACCGTGGATCATCAAACTATGCAGGACGATACCGTGACCCTGCGCGACCGCGATTCTCTCCAACAGATCCGTTTACCGATCGACCGGCTGATTCCTGAGTTAATCAGTCGGATAGAACCGTTCTAGAAGCTCCAGCGAAGCTCGGTATAAGCGGTAGAGTTGTCGTGTAGATTCTCAAAAAAGGACGGGCGCGGTCCACGGAAAATGTCGGCTCCGGCTACTATCTTCCATCGGTCAGTTAACGCATAGGTGACCTTGGGACGTAACGCGTAGCCACCGCGAGTGAATGCAAAAACCCCGACCACCTCTCCTTCAAGTGTCTCGTTCAACCATCTGTCACTGAGCCGGAGCGAGGCTCCATGCTGGGCTCGGTCCAACTGATTCGTTTGCACAGCCTGCTGGATCGCCACCCCCTGCTGCAGAGGATCCTGAAATCGGAAAGGACTCTGATAATGGACCACCAGCCGGAAAATGTACTGAATATTAACATTCAGGTACTCAAAGAAAGTCCGGTCGCCGCCTAGGACCATGAAGAAGAACGGGTTCTTCACAGCGGGATTGCCACCCCCGGTGTCTGTCGTGAAAGTGTAAGCAGCCTCTCCACGCAACCCGTAGCGGCCGAATGTGGTTGCAGTGTCGGCTCCGATCACCCGGATACGATGGTTGCGCAGATGTAGGTCTACCCCGGCAGCGCCGATCCGGTCGATCCCCAGATCTGGAAAGGGATCAAAGCCGTCAAAGTATGAGGCAGACCAGTCAATCATACTCCCCGTTTGCTCAAGCTTGGCTGCCCACTGCTGCAAGGCTCTCTCCGGCGCTTGTTCATGCAGGGTGAACAGTGCAGGGGGCTGCTTGATCGGAATAGTGTCAGACTCGAAGGCAGGCAGCCACACGCCGGTCAGTGAGAGTCCTCCCAAGTAGTAGGTCGCCTTGACGGCTACCGTGCCCAGCCGCTGGTCGTCGTCCTCAGGAAAGAGCAAAGTAAAGTTTTTTGCCGTAAGATTGTCGGTTGGGTTAATCCGATCGGCCCGGCCCCAGACAATAAGCTGCTTGCCGACGCACAGGTCCACCGGCCCGAGGCTCACATCCAGATAGGCTTCCCGGAGTTCTCCGTTGGTCTCCCGCTCCCGAAAGAGTTCCTGGTTCATGACCCACCCTTCGACGAAGAGCGTGGTTGTAGACCCGAGTCTTGACGTGGCCTTGAGCCAAAGAGAGGCGACAGCCCTGTGCTCGCGGTTGTCGAGGTCTCTGGAGGAACTCCAGTATCCTTCACGGAGAGACCCAGTCAGTTCTGTTCGCTGGGTCGCGTTTGCGAGCGAATCAATGAAATCGGGAAGCCCTGTGGCAAAAAGAGGTGTCGTCCCGAGCAGAATGGTCCAGGCACACACTCCCAGGGCAACGACCTTCAAGGCTCTCGCTCCATGTAACGAGCTGTGAAGAACTCGTCTGGAATCTGTTGATTGACTTTGAAGTTCTCGAACTGGATGATGGTCCGGTGTCCCGTCTGGCTATTGGTAGCCTCCAAGCGCATCGGGCGCCATCTTCCCCTGTCAGGGTCAACAAGCTGGACATCCTCCCCTTTGCAGCTCTTGAGGGGCTGGCCAGCACGGTCCCAGAACTCTTCCTTGATTGTGACGAAGTTGTCCTTACGGATCCAGGCGTTGTGCTTCGAGTAGCCGCTACTCGCCTTCACCGACTCATCTCGCGGGACGGACTCGATCACGTAGCACGGCTGACCATCCACCTCCTCTTCTCTCAGCAGAATATGCTGCCAGTCCTCGACCTTGTGGCCAATCACATCTCCATATGAGAAGTCCGTGCCAGCGAAGCTGTCTTTTTTGTTCGTGGCAACCAGCCGGCGGACTTTCTTGAGCGCCGGCAAATAGACCCAAATGTCATCGTCTTGGTCCGTATGCTCGATCGTGAGGATGGCTGTTCCTTTGACGTCGGGCGGAGAAAGGAACCGCACCATCTGCGTGTTATCCATGCCATTAGATTGGAGCTTTGAGACCGTCAGGGTCTTTCTCACCCGCTCCTGACCTGCCGTGTTGATTAAGGTGAAGGTGACGTCCGCAATGGAATCCAGGACCCGTGTGACGGCGAAGTTCTTCTCCATGATTTCCCTAGCCGTCGATGGATCTCCCCACGCTTCACCAGTTTGGCAAAGACCAAGCCCCAGGACGAAGAGGAAGGCCGTAGTGATTTCAGGAACGGTCGTGAGGCGTTGGCTGGCTGCTCCGAAAACGAAACGAGGTCGCAGGGTGAGGATCAAGCTGGGCAGGATCGTCAGCGCCCCCAGGGAACTCACCAGCATGGCTGTTGCGATCAAGATCGCGAACCACATGTGAATGTAGTACCCGTAGGAGAAGAGCAGCACCCCGTAGCCACCGGCTACCGCCGAGGCGACGAAGAGGATTGCCTTGCCGGCCGTGGTGAGGGCAGTATGGCATGCCGTTCGTTCGTCCACGCCACGGCCTAGTTCTTCCCGAAGGCGATAGATGAGGTAGATGGCGTAGTCAGCTCCGATCCCCACCGCCATAGCGGAGATCAGAGAAGTCCCGATGTTCAACTGAATCCCAAGCAACCCCATGAGACCAAAATTGGCGAGCACGGCCAGTAGCAAGGGGACGAGCACGAGTAATCCCGCCAGAAGGGAGCGGAAAACCACCGAGGTAATGAACAGAATCACTCCACTGATTTGGATGATGTTGAGGATCTTCCCGTGAACCATCACTTCGTTGAGGGCGGCTGTTTGTGCCACGCTCCCGCCAATTCTGATCCGCATGTCATCACCGAACTGGGTCGGGAGAAAATCATCCAGCCTGGCGATCAACTCCTGGAGGAAAGTGCTGCTGTCGGTCTTAAGGAAGACCCAGATGTTAGCGGACTGGTAGGTGTAGTCCACATAGGAGTCAAAGTCCCCTGGCTCTCCAGAGAGGGAGTAGAGGAGCAGGTACTGGGAGATCAATTCCTGGCTCTCTGGTATCCGATCGTAGGATGGGTCATCGTTATGCATCGCCTGGTTCATCCGCTTGATGAAGTCTACCAGGGACAGGGTCTTCCCAACGTGAGCTTGTCGATTGAGGAACTGTTGGGTTGCTTCCATCGCCCGGAGGACCTGGGGGTCCTTAATCGCATCTCCCCGGGGTCCTTCGACCAGCAGGTACAGTGTATTAGTCCCACCGAGATGCTCGTTGAGTAGTCGGTCATCCTGCTGGAAGGAAAGGTGCTGAAAGAAGTAGCTCTTCACGGAATTGTCCATTCTGACTCGCGTCAGCCCACTGCCCCAGAGCAAGAGTAAGCAGGCGACTCCCGCGTAAAGACGCCACCGGCTGGGGCCGGTCACCCAGCCGGCAATCGTCTCGGTGATCCGATCCCACACGCGCCGCTCGCGCTCGCGGCGGCTTTCTCTCTGTCCCGGCGCGGGGAGCAGAGACCGGAGCGCCGGAATAAAAGTTATTTCTAAAATGAGGGCGCTCAGAATCCCCAGTCCAGTGAAAATACCGAACGTGCGAATGGTCGTGACCTCAAAGACGACCAGGGAAAGAAAGCCGAGTGCGGCGACGCTACCGGCTGTGAGCATCACCGGTCCGATCCGCGTCACCGACTCTACCACTGCAGCCCGGTTGGCCTCGGTTGGGGTGAGGGATGTAGTCTCTCTGAGCCGATGGTATTCCTCGTAATAACGCTTGAGGATCTGTACCGCGTGGCCGGCCGCCACTGCGAGGATCAGGATCGGGGTCGTCCCGTTGAAAACATCCATGGGAACACCAGCGAGGCGCATGATCCCTAGCCCCCAGACGACCGCCAAGAGCGCGGTGACTAACGGGAGAATCAGCCCTTGGATCGTGCGGAAGGCTTCATAGTGGATCAGCCCCATGATCAGAACAGCGAGGACGAAGAGGATCGCCATCCGCTGGGAATATGCTTCGACCCGATCGAGGAAGATCGGCAGACCGCCAAGAGCGATGTCTACGGAGGCATCACGTTCCCGCTCCACGAGGGGGCGGACCTTCTCCACCATACCCTGAAAGCCGCCCGCATCCTCTCTGAACTCGGCGAGGATGGCTGCCGTACGCTCATCTTTGGAGATAATCGTATTCACGTAGGCAGGGTTCGCGCGGACAGCCTGTCGCAGCGACTCGATCTCTGCCACTGTCTGCGGGACAGTCTCCATCAACGGCCGTACCTCGATACCGTCTGCCGTTCCCACGATGTTTTTGGCGCGCCGGGCGGCAAGGCTGAGGATGTTCCCTTTCACCACGCCAGGAGTGTCGAGAATAGCTGTAGTCAGGCGCTGAATTTTGCTCAACACCGGCACACTGAAGGCATCGCCCTCCTTGGGGGTGATGCCGATGATGATGACATACTTCGACCCGAATACCCGCTCGACCCAGTTTGTCGCTACGACATACGGGTGCTCTTGGGGGAGCATGGTGTTGGGGTCGATAATGACCCGGAGGTGGGTGATTTGAAAGGCTAACACTCCCGTAATGAGTCCCGTGAGTCCAATGAGGAAGAACCTGTAGCGGAGAATTCCCTCTACGTAGCGCCTCATAGCGACCGTCCTTGTCGCCGTAAGGACGCGAGTGCCTGCCTGACCTTGCTTTTTCCTGCAGGCCAGAGACGAACAAAAAGAGAGAGATTATTAACGTATAGTGACGCTGTGATCTCGCACGGTCGCATACGGAGATGACTCATCCAGACGCCTCTTCAACGGGGCTTCACCACTTGGGGGATGGTAACGGCCAGGCGTTCGGCCAACATGTGCGAGAGGTTCAGCAGTACCTTTGCAGCAACGGTAGGCTCCTGGGCAATGACTCGATTGAGGAATTCGCCCGAAAGCACGATCATCTCGCACGGCGCTTTAGCCACCACATTGGCAGTACGTGGCTTCGCCGTAAAGAAGCTGATCTCGCCGAAGGTATCACCAGCGCCCAGGACCGCCAGGGGATGGTCGGGTACTTCGGCCAGCACCACTTCCGCAATGCCCGACAGGAGCACAAACACCGCGTTGCCCTGCTCACCCTGCCTCACAATATGATCGCCCGGCTCCGCCTTGATGAGAGTGGCCTTCGCGAGAAACCGTTCGGCTTCCACGCGGTCGAGACCGTATAACAGCCGCAAACCGTGCAACGGGTCGGTCGCAACACGATCGCACAGCATGTCGAAGAACACCCCTTCTGGAAGGAAGGATGCCGTCTCGAAGGCCAGATACTCAGGGTAGGCGCGCTCAAACCATGCCCGTACCTCTGGGTCATCGGGATAGCGCGTCGCAACCCGCAGCAGAGGTGACCGGACTCGCTCGAACCGTTGCCGGTCCCGCACGAGCATCAGAATCAAGATCTTGAAGCCATAGGTAGTGTCATTGTACGCCTGTCTGTAGCGCCGGTAGCCCATATGCTCGTAGAACGGGAGCAGATGCGGGCTGCAATCGCCGTAATTTAGCCGGACACCACGAGCCATCGCCTCCTCGTATGCAGTCTCCATCAACCGAAGGATCGCCGTGCCGTGACGAAGCCGAGGATGGAGGATGAACCGGCTCGTCGTGCCAATGGCGGAGCGACCCAGCGCCTCGATCGCCAGCTCCAGCCCGAACTTTTCGACAAGGGGCGTGGGATCGGGCACATCGTCGAGGACTGTGGTCCGCAGAGACCCCACCACCTCTCCCTCATCGAGGAGAGCATGGGAGACGCTTACGTCATCGAGCGGGTCCCAGAGCCGCTTGCGCGTGTGGTCTGCCTCAGGCGGCGAAAGCCCTAATTCTTCAACGTAGGCACGATAACGGAAAGCGAAGATTTTCTCCCGCTCCCCTTCCGAACGCCCTGGTGCAACGGTCAATCCCATCGTTGTTGTTCCTCGCCGATTTCCCGGAACATCCGCGTGTATAGGTCGGCCACCACGTCGGCCACGTGGGAGACCGCCATGCAGTCCTCGTCTCGCCGGACATACTTCTGGATGCAGTGTGTCATATCCTTCGTGTGATCCACGTCGCTGTCGCCGTGGCGCGCTACGAAGCGCACCCCCTTCCCCGAGAGTCCCGTTACTGTTTTAAGCTGCTTGGCGACGAGCGCCCCAAGGTCACTGCCCACTACCTCAAGCACATACATCCACCCGAACAGCCCTACAGGGTTCGCGTATCCCGCGACGTAGTGCATATAGCCGATCATGGCCTCACACGCCGGAACCGGACGCGCTGCTCGGACCTGCGCCTCGCTCACGTTCAGGTCGCGTAAGTCCTCAAGTGCCCAAAGGTCATGTCCATGCTCCTCGTCGGCGTGGTGCAGGAGATAGGTCGCGAGTTCCGGGTGTGTGCCCATGCACCGTGCCGCGGCCAGGGCCATGACCTTTGGGCTGTGCTGCGCATAGTTATAAGCATTGATGAGGTATCGGACATATGCGCTCGGCTCAACGGTCCCGGCAAAGAGAGCTTTGGTGATTTTGGTATCAGTCAGCTCTGTGATGACCCGCTTACGAACTTCGAGCAGATGTTCCATGTTTACTCCTCCCCAGATGATGCCGATAGTGAACGCGATGGGAAATCTTCGGAAAAGCGACAGCAATATACTAAATACTAACGAACGCCGCGATGTGCCATATGCAAATGGAAGAGGGTCGGCAGATGTCTGAGAGCAAGCTGGCTGTTTTTCGGCCTCGTGCAGGGGGCTTCGCAAATCCAGTCCGTTCATTTATGAATGGGTCGCGAGGCAGCGGGTTTTTTCCTCTGACGTACTTCTGCTACCCTGACTGCAATATTGGGGAGAATTTTTGAGAAGGAGATATTCAGCACGAGACCTATGGAAGCATCACAACAGAACGGGCACACGGCGACCAAAATACGCGGCAAACGTTACGTCTACTCTTTTGGCGGAGGCAAAGCCGACGGCAACGCCGGGCTGAATTGGCTGCTTGGCGGCAAAGGCGCGAATCTCGCCGAGATGGCTGGCCTGGGGCTCCCGGTGCCGCCCGGCATGACGATTACTACTGAAGTATGCACCTCTTACTACGCGCATCAGCGCAGCTATCCGCTCGAGCTGGAACAACAGGTGCGCGCGGGGCTCAAAAGGATCGAGAAGATCATCGGCCGGCGCTTTGGCGATCCTAAGGACCCGCTACTGCTCTCCGTGCGCTCCGGTGCGCGCGTGTCGATGCCCGGGATGATGGACACCGTTCTCAACCTCGGCCTCAATGACGAGACGATCCAGGGTGTGATCAAACAGTCGGGCAATCCCCGCTTCGCCTACGATTGTTATCGCCGTTTCGTGCAAATGTATGGGGACGTGGTTCTGGGGCTCAAGCCTGAAGCGAAAACCGAGCGTGACCCTTTTGAAAAGATCCTCGAAGACAAGAAAGCCGCCCGCGGCATTGAATTGGACACCGAATTCACCGCTGATGACTTACGCGAGTTGGTCGCCGAGTTTAAGGCTGTGATTCAGGACAAACTTCACCTCACCTTCCCGCAAGATCCGCAGGAGCAGCTCTGGGGCGCCATCGGCGCGGTGTTCGGCTCGTGGGACAATCCGCGTGCAGTCACCTACCGTAAGATCGAGAACATCCCTGGAGAATGGGGCACTGCGGTAACCGTGCAAGCCATGGTCTTCGGTAACCTGGGAGAAGACTGTGCTACTGGCGTCGCCTTCACCCGTGATTTCTCGACCGGGGCGCAAGAACTAAACGGCGATTTTCTCATCAATGCCCAAGGCGAAGACGTTGTCGCCGGCACCCGCACTCCGCAACAGATCACTCTTGCTGCCTCCCGCGAGCGCGCCGCGCGTGAAGGTCGTTCCGAAGAAGAACGCCAGGCTTCTTATCCCTCTCTGGAAGAACGGATGCCCAGTTGCTTTGCCAAGCTCCAGGAAATCGCCCACACGCTGGAACGGCATTACAAAGATGCTCAGGACATCGAGTTCACCATTCAAGGAGGGCACTTGTGGATGCTGCAGACGCGGGCTGGCAAGCGGACAGCCGCGGCGGCAGTAAAGATCGCCGTTGATATGGTACACGAGGAACTCATCGACGAACGCACAGCGGTTTTGCGAGTCGTACCAGCACAGCTTGAGCAGTTCCTCCACCCTATTCTTGACCCTAACGCGACGAAAGAACGTCTCGCGCGCGGTCTCCCGGCCTCTCCCGGAGCAGTGAGTGGGGAGGTGGTATTCTCGGCTGACGATGCGGAAGCCGCGGCCCAGGCAGGCCGTAAGGTGATCCTAGTCCGTGTGGAAACCTCACCCGAAGATATTCACGGTATGCATGCCGCCCAAGGAATCCTCACTGCGCGCGGTGGGGCAACCTCGCACGCTGCCCTAGTCAGCAGAGGTATGGGCAAGTGCGCGGTTGTGGGCTGCGAGGCGTTAGAAATTGACTACGAGCGTCAGCAGTTCAGCGTGCGAGGGGCAGGGGTGGAGATTCGCGCGGGTGAATGGATCACTCTTGAAGGGTCCACTGGAGAAGTGTTCCGTGGTCAAGTATCGACGCGTGACCCTAATCCGGACACTTCCGAATTCAAGGCGTTTATGAGTTGGGCGGACCGCTTCCGGCGGCTGCGGGTGCGTGCCAACGCAGACACGCCGCATGATGCCGAAGTCGCCCGGGCATTCGGAGCCGAGGGGATCGGTCTGTGCCGCACCGAACATATGTTCTTCGAGGGTGATCGTATCGATGCCGTGCGTGAGATGATCCTCGCCGAAGACACGGCCGGGCGCATCCGCGCGCTCGACAAAATCGTCCCGATGCAAAAGGGCGACTTTGTCGGCATTCTTCGCGCAATGGCTGGACTGCCTGTGACGATCCGACTCCTCGACCCGCCGTTGCACGAGTTTCTGCCTCACACCGAAGAAGAGATCGCCGATTTGGCACTCAAGCTCAGCGTGCCCGCCGAACGGCTGCGCGCCAAACGCAACGCGCTGCACGAATTCAACCCGATGCTCGGGCACCGCGGGTGTCGTCTGGGCATTACCTTTCCCGAGATCTACGAAGCGCAAGCCCGCGCGATTATGGAGGCGGCCTGTGAACTCGCGCGCGAAGGGGTACAGGTGATCCCGGAGATCATGGTGCCGTTGGTGGGATACAAAAAAGAACTGGAGATGCTGCGTGAGCGCATCATAAGAGTCTGTACGGAGGTGGCCAACACCTGTGGGGTGACAGTGCCCTACACGGTCGGCACTATGATCGAGGTCCCACGTGCGGCTGTGGTAGCCGACACCATCGCCGCGGCGGCGGACTTCTTCTCTTTCGGCACCAATGACCTGACCCAGATGACGCTGGGACTGAGCCGTGATGACGCCGGCAAGTTCTTGGCTGATTACCTTAATCAGGGCATCTTCCCACAGGACCCGTTCGTTTCGCTCGACCAGAGTGGCGTGGGCCTGCTGATCGAGTTGGCGGTGCGCAAGGGACGCGCAGCGCGATCTGATCTGAAGATCGGGATCTGTGGAGAGCACGGCGGAGATCCGGCCTCTGTCCATTTCTGTCACCAAGCGGGATTGGACTACGTGTCGTGTTCCCCCTATCGAGTCCCGATTGCTCGCCTGGCTGCGGCGCAGGCGGCGCTACGCGCCACCACAGCGAAGGCCCGCCGTGTCACCCGGACCAGCCGCGTCGGCACCTCTTTAGCTCCGGCAACCGCTTAGCCGGCCGAGGAAAAACCTCTCGTTCGCCTCGCGAAAGGTTTGGGGCGAACGGGGGAAATCTGAAATCGCGGATGACTTTTCGTTCATGCTGAGCTTGTTGCAGCGTCAAAACTACCTCCTCAGCATTCTCCTAGATATGTCAACCCCGCCAATCAATGGGCAGACTCGGGTAGTCGGAATCTTCGGCGATCCGATCGCTCACACTCGTTCACCGGCAATGCACAACGCCGCGTTTCGCGCGCGCGACTTGCCCTACGTGTACATCCCATTCCTCGTGCGACCCGCTGATCTTTCTAGAGCAATCCAGAGTGTCCGTGCTCTTAACCTGGCCGGAGTGAACGTCACGGTTCCTCACAAAGAGCGCATCGTGCGCTACCTTGATGTACTCAGTGCTGAAGCCGAGTTGTGTGGTGCGGTGAACACTGTAGTGCACCGCGAAGGCACTTTGTTCGGCGACAACACCGACGGCCGTGGTTTTCTGGTCTCTCTGCAGGAGCGAGGACTCTCCCCGCGGAGACGGGAGGTCGTGCTCATCGGCGCCGGCGGGGCAACCCGAGCAGTGTTGGTGTCTTTGATCCGTGCCGGCAGTGCGCGAGTTACGATCGTGAATCGCACTTTGGCCAAATCCCAAGCTCTGGTCCGTAAGTACGGTTCACTTGGCAAGACCCAGCTGGCAGCTCTTCCGTTTGCTGCTCTGCAAGAGCCAGCTCCGTTTAAAGACGCGGCTTTGGTTGTCAATTGCACCTCGGTCGGCCTCCACGGTGAAGACTTTCCTCCGCTTCCCTACGCTGCTACCCCGCGGAGTTGTTTGTTCTACGATCTACTCTATCGCCCAGGACAGACCTCCTTTTTGCGGCAAGCACGCCAAGCGCGCCGTCCGATTCTCGACGGCCGGCGCATGCTCTTGCACCAAGGAGCTTTAGCCTTTTCTCTCTGGACGCGCACGCCAGCACCGATCGAGGTCATGGCGCGGGCCCTGGCCCGTGCCCTCCAACCCGAACCGGCTAACCACAGACATCGTTGACAACGCCTCACGCCCTATAGAACTGACGAGAGCCAGCACGTCTAGCAGCCCGAAGAAGGATAGTCTAAATTTAGCTGGTGATCTGCCGATTCCAAGGTAGGACCTTGAAAAGGGTCCTGGGATAACCTGCCTGGGAAAAACTCTCACGAGTTTTAGCTGACTGAGTGTAGTGAAAGGAGAAACAGCCCGCATGTCTACTCGCCTGGGTGAGTTGCTAGTGCGCAAGGGGTACATCACTCCTGAGCAGTTACGCAAAGCGATCGAAGAACAGCGGGTACATGGAGGACCTCTCAATGAGCATTTGGTCAAGCTCGGGTGTTTCACCGAAGACGTCCTGCTCGCCTATTTGCAAAGAGAGTATCGCCTGTCTACCGCCGATCCCGCTAATTTGGAAATCTCTGGCGAAGTCATTCAGTTAGTTCCGCATGCGCTGGTAACGAAGTATCACCTGATCCCAATCTCTCTGAACGGCTCCAGCCTGACTCTTGCCATGGCTGATCCCTCTAATATGGTCGCCGTGGACGAAGTCAAGTTTCTCACTGGGGCTGACATCAAGATCGTTCTGGCGACGAGTTCCTCCATCAAACGGGCAGTTGAACGGTTCTATGACCGAGCCATGAAGTACGATCACGTGCTCAATGACCTGAGGGGCCAGGAGGTGGAGGTCGTCCGGGATCAAGGCGAAATTGATCTTCAGGAGTTGGAGCGGGCCACCGAGGACGCACCGGTTGTCCGACTGGTAAACGCTATTTTCACCGATGCGCTGCGGAAGCGGGCGAGCGACATTCACATCGAGCCCTATGAGCAGATCTTTCGGGTGCGCTTTCGTATTGACGGGGTGCTGTCCGAGATCCTGCAGCCGCCGCTCGCGCTCAAGGCCGCCGTGGTTTCGCGCCTCAAGGTCATGGCTTCCCTTGATATTGCCGAGCGCCGCTTGCCCCAGGATGGTCGCATCAAGATCAAATTGGGCCCAGCTGATGCGATGGATATCCGCGTCTCTGTATTGCCCACCTTGTTCGGCGAAAAGATCGTCATGCGTCTTCTCGACAAATCCCAGTTGCAAACCGATATGCTGAAGCTGGGATTTGAAGAACAGGCGCTCAAGGACTTTAAGGAAGGGATTTATAGACCCTATGGGATGGTGTTGGTCACCGGCCCCACGGGGTCTGGGAAGACCACAACATTGTACTCAGCTCTGTCCGAACTGAATAAGATTACCACGAACATCTCGACTGCCGAGGATCCGGTGGAATTCAACCTTCCCGGTATCAATCAGGTCCTGGTCAATGAAGACATCGGTTTGACGTTCGCCGCCGCTCTCCGCGCTTTCCTGCGCCAGGATCCGGACATCATCATGGTGGGCGAGATCCGCGACCGCGAGACCGCTGAGATCGGCGTCAAAGCGGCGCTCACCGGCCATTTGGTCCTCTCTACCGTACACACGAACGATGCCCCTTCCACGATCAACCGGCTACTCAACATGGGGGTCGCACCCTTTCTCGTCGCCTCCTCAGTCAACCTGATTGTGGCTCAGCGTCTTGCCCGGAGAATCTGCTCCAGGTGTAAGGTCGATCAGCCGATCACGCCCCAAGCGCTGCTCGATCTGGGGGTGCCTCCGGAAGAGACGAAGACGTATGATTGCAAGCATGGTCTTGGCTGCCCTGATTGTGGAGGCTCCGGTTATCGTGGCCGCGTGGCTCTCTACGAGGTCATGCCGCTGTATGAAGAGATCCGAGAACTGGTGCTCTCTGGCGCCTCAACCCCGGAAATTAAACGCGCGGCCATGAGCCGGGGAGTGAAGACGCTACGCCAGAGTGGGCTCAGCAAAGTGCGCGAGGGCGTTACCACCCTTGAAGAGGTGATGCGAGTGACGATGGCTGATTAGTGCTCTGTCAACATGATTTTGATACATCCACTACCGTCATGCCCGCGCAGGCGGGCATCCGGAAACCCTGCCCCGTCGCCCTGGATTCCCGCTTTCGCGGGAATGACGCAGCAACTGCCTATGAATGTGTCTCAATCCCGCCCGTAGGGGCGAATCTTGTATTCGCCCTGCTGCTGGCGGCCTGTGTGTGCTGGGCGATCACAAGGATCGCCCCTACAAGCGTACCACCCAAGGGACACGTGCAATTGAAATCTGCTGTAGTATCCCCTAAAGGTCAGGGATGCGCCTGCCGATATAATACGAGCAGTAGAACGTCATCACAATATCTTGAGGCAAGAGCATGGCGATCTTTCGTTGGCAAGGGATCGGTTCCCGCGGAGAAACGATTCAAGGAGAGATGGAGGCGACTACGCGTGAGGCGGTGATCTCGCGTCTGCGGAATCAGCGTATCAGGGCGCTCCCAGATCGTATCCGTGAAAAAGGCAAAGGATTCGACAGGGAGATCAAGATCCCGGGATTCGGCGAGAAAGTCAAGCCGAAGGACGTCATGATCTTCACCCGCCAGCTTGCCACCATGATCGATGCCGGCCTGCCCATCGTGCAGGGACTCGATATCCTTGCCCAGCAGACCCCTAACAAAACGTTCGCCAAGATCATCAGACAGGTCAAACAAGACGTGGAAAGCGGCTCGACATTCGCGGAATCCTTGAAGAAGCATCCCAAGGTGTTCGACGACTTGTACACCAACATGGTAGCCGCTGGAGAGGCCGGCGGAATCCTCGATAACATCCTGACCCGTCTGACCCAGTACATAGAAAAGTCCGTCAAGCTGAAGTCCAAGATCAAGGGGGCCATGATCTACCCCGCCAGCATCGTCATCGTGGCTGTAGGAGTAACCGCCATTTTGCTCATCTACGTGATCCCGGTCTTTGCCGACATGTTCTCCAGCTTCGGCAAGGCGCTACCCCTACCCACACAAATTGCCATCAATCTCAGCTATATCACGATCGCTTATTTTCATTATATTATCGCCGCGGCGATCAGTGCTGTCTTCGGCCTACGGATGAGCTATCGTACCGAGAAAGGTCGGTTTGCCATCGATGGCATGATACTCAAGCTCCCCATCTTCGGCGACCTTTTTCGCAAGACCGCGGTGGCACGCTTCACGCGCACTCTCAGCACTTTGCTCTCGTCCGGGGTGCCGGTACTCGACGCCCTCCTCATTACTGGCAGAACGGCCGGCAACAAAGTGGTCGAGAAGGCGGTATTTGATGCGCGTCAGAGCATCAGTGAAGGGAAGACTCTCTCTACCCCTCTCGCGGAAAGTCGGATATTCCCTTCGATGGTGTGCCAAATGATCAACGTCGGCGAGACCACCGGCGCGCTTGACTCCATGCTCATCAAGATCGCCGACTTCTATGACGAAGAGGTGGACAACGCCGTCGCCAATCTTACCGCCTTGATGGAACCAGTGGTGATAGTATTCCTCGGTGTTGTTATTGGTGGCCTGGTGATTTCGATGTACTTGCCGATCTTCAAACTCGGCTCCGTCCTGTCATAAGGAACCGTTATGCTGGAAGCTGAGAACGACTTGCGTCGGCGGTTGGAGTGGTTCCTGCTGCTGCGAGTAGGGATCACGACGGGCCTGCTCGGCACGTCAGTTTGGCTCTATTACTACTCGTTCGGCGGGGTTGACACGTCGTCCGGCAGGGTCGTGCTGAGCGCGATCGCCGTCATCTACTTCATCTCTTTGTCATCCGCCCTTCTCCTTTCCCGGGTGCGCGATCTGACGCTGTTCGCGTACGGGCAGGTCGTCCTCGACACCTTGTTTATTACCGGCATTGTGCTGCTCACGGGCGGGCTCGATAGTCCCTTCTCCTTTTTTTACAACCTGTCCATCCTGAACGCCGCGTTCCTGTTGTACCGGCATGGCGCGCTGGTGGCCGCGTCTTTGGCCGCTCTCTGTTACGGGGGCACTATCGATCTCCTGTATTATCGGATCCTCCCGCCCACGGGATTCATGCCGCTCTCATTCCTGGGTACGAGTTCTGCTCCCAATATGCAGCTCACTATCAGATTGGTGGTGAATTTATCCTCGTTCTATGTCATCGCGTTCCTCGGCAGTTACCTCACACAGCGGCTCTCAAAGGCTGAAACCCTGCTCGCCGAACGGGATGTGGCGCTCGGCCGTCTCTCCTCGCTCTATCAAGGTGTGATAAAAACCCTGGATAAGGGTGTCTTGATCGCCGATGCCAACGGCATCATCGAATATGCCAACGGCTCTATAGCGGAGATCGTCGGCTCTACGCCGAGCGCACTGACCGGGCAACTGGTGGACGACATTCTCCCTGAACTGGATCTGAGCCAACCCAGCTATACACCGCTCGAGTTTACCTTCCAGAGAGAGGACAGCAACACTGAACGAACCTTGCGCGCTACTCTTTCACCCCTGAACGACACCTACGGCAACCGCTTTGGCGCGCTGTACAGCGTGCAGGACGTGACCAGCGTCAAGGAGATGGAACGCGGCTTGCGAGAAGCCGAAGAACTGGAACGCGCGACCGTCCTGGAAGGACCGGTGGAACTCGACTCGTTCGCCGGTCTGATCGGGCGAAGCGAGGCCATGCGTAAGGTGTATCGGGTTATCACCAAGGTTGCTGAATGCACCACCACCGTGCTGATCACCGGTGAGAGCGGTACGGGCAAAGAGCTGGTCGCGCGCGCGATCCACGACAAAGGTCCACGCGCCGCGCGCCCCTTTGTGCCGGTCAACTGCGGCGCCATCCCGGCTGCTTTAATGGAGAGCGAGATATTCGGTCATGTCAAAGGCGCCTTCACCGGCGCGGTGAGTGACCGGACCGGACTGTTTCGTCAAGCCGATGGCGGCACCTTGTTTCTCGACGAGGTCGGCGAACTGCCGTTGACGCTCCAGGTCAAACTCCTGCGTGTGTTGCAAGATCATGAGGTCGTCCCGGTCGGCGGGAGCAAGGGAGCCCGGGTGGATGTCCGCGTGCTGGCGGCAACCAATAAAAACCTGGAAAAGGAAGTCGCCGCCGGGCGCTTCCGCGAGGATCTCTTTTACCGTCTCAATGTCATTCGTATTGCCTTGCCGCCGCTGCGTGAGCGCGAGGGCGACCTCCCCCTTTTACTCCGTCAGCTCATCAACCGTTTTGCCGAAGCGAACGGCAAGATCATCGACAAGATCTCGCCGTTGGCCATGCGCGCGCTCCTCGACTACCCCTACCCCGGCAACATCCGCGAGTTGGAAAACGTGATCCAACTGGCTGTGACGATGGCGGAAGCAGAGACGATTCAGCTCGCTGACCTGCCTGCCCGTCTGCAGCAAGACTCGGCTCAGTTCCGTCCTGATTTGTCTGTTGCCGGGAGCCCGCAAAGTCAAAGCGCCGATCCCGACTTCTTCAGCAAAGGGGTCAGCCTCGATGCCGAACTAGAGGCCTACGAGCAGAACATTCTGCGCGCAGCCCTGGAAAAATCCGGCGGGATCCAGAAAAAGGCGGCCGAGTTCCTCGGCATCAACTACCGCTCATTGCGACACCGCCTGCAGAAATACAACCTCTCCTGAAGGCCTTACCTGGCGGTACAGCTCCTCAAACGCTCGGCGATCAATCGCCGAGCTACACAACAGCGCTCTCTTAGAGCAGTTTGCAATTGCGTCTACCCTATCAGCAGGCACTGGCGTCGACCCTGGTGGCGCAGGCCGCTGGCCTGCGTGCGCAGCCGAGCCGGTTGCGCCACTACAGCTTCACGGAGAGAACCCAGCTTCCCCTTTCCCCTGAATGCCCGCCTGCGCGGGCAGACGTCATTCCCGCGAAAGCGGGAATCTAGAGCCGTAGGGGCACATGGCCAGTGGAAAAGCCAGGCCGAAGCCATGCCCCTACCTGGCATGCACAGAAAATAGCAGCGTGCAGGGGAGACGTGCGCACAGCGCACGCTACGCTTCTTGTGGGTGCCGTTTTGTAGGGGCTTGATTCATCAAGCCCTTTGGCGGGTCCGATGAATCGGACCCCTACACCTTCCGGAACGCGAATCCCTGTGCTGGAGTCAAACTGAACCACTACCAGGAAGGCAGAGGCGCTGACTCTTGCCAAACCGTCAAAGGATTAACAGCCAGGGACCGTAATTTGTCATCATGGACGTTTCCGGCTCGTACGACAAAATTTTGCTCCGTTGTCATATTCAGTTAAGCTGTTGAAATCATTTAATTTTCATCTTTTTTTCTGCGAGCGAAAAATTTTCCACTTTGGCACGCGCATTGCTCTTTCATCTGGCCAACAAAACCGACTTCCAGCGCGGCAACGCGCAAGCAAAATAAAGAAGAAAAGGAGGAAGCAGACCTCAAAAAAGAGCACGGTCGAGACGGGCACCAGTCGGCAACGAGGCGTATCCCCTTAACCCTAACCCTTGAAGGAGGAACATCGCATGATTCGTAAGAATGAAAAAGGTTTCACCCTGATTGAGCTACTGGTCGTGATCGCCATCATCGGCATCCTGGCCGCCATCGCTATTCCGCAGTTCGCTGCGTATCGTAACACCGCGTTTTGTTCTCGACTCGAGTCCGACGTCACCAACGCCATGATCGCGGCAGAAGGCTACTATGCCCAGAATCAAACGTACCCGGCTGATACCACGGCGGCCAACTTCACCCCGAGTGGCACAGGAACAGAACAAAACTCAATCTCATTTGATGTGGGTCCCCCCTTTAAGGTCACTGGGACTGACGGTAGCGCAAATTGTCCCAAGGGCACTACCCTCACGTTTGCACAGGGCGGGTCACCAACGTATCCATAGTCTTCTTGCACCCATTCAGCAGCCGGTATGGTTCTTATCGTGTTAAGGCTACCCACCGGGCCGAGAGAGGCCCGGTGGGCTATTCTTAAGGAAAAAGAAAAGAAGATGAGCAGCCGAGGCTTTACTCTGATTGAATTGTTGGTTGTGATTGCCATCCTGGGCATCTTGGCTGCCGTGGCGATCCCCCAGTTCAGCCAATACAGGGGCACAGCCTACTGCGCACAGATCACCTCCGAGGCTTCCCACGCCTTTACGGCCATGGAAGCGTACTATACGCAGCACTTAACCTATGGTTCTCTGTCTGATACCAACTTTACTCCCACCAAGGACATCAGCGTAGTCATCACCAGCAAAGATCCCCTCATCGTGCAAGCCTCCGATGATAAAGACCGCTGCCCGTCGGGCACCATCTACACCCTCGATCAACACCGAGGAAGAGGGACATGGAGCTAAATCCACAGGCGGCAAGCCTCCGCTTGTAGAACTGATCTTCCCTCTTTTACTGTCTTCCCTGGTCGGTCTTATACCAAATCCCGAAAGATAGTTTTCTTTACCACCGGCCACGCGCAGCCGAGCCGGCTGCGCCACCTGCTACCTGCTTGGCTTTTAGTGGCACAGGCCGCTGGCCTGTGCTGAGGTGAAGCCACACTCTCAAAAGGGGAGTTGGTCTTACCTGTTCAGGTCCTGCACCAACTCGAATAAGATCTGCGCGCCGTCGCGCAAACTGGCAAGCGGGATGCGCTCGTTGGTGCCGTGAACGCGACGCCCGTCTTCCTCAGAAAGCGCCAAACCGGTGAAGCCGTAACTCACGATCCCTTTGCGGCGGAAGTAATGCGAGTCGGTGAAGCCGCCGAGCACCGCCGGCACAACCGGCGCCTGGGGGTCATGCCGTTCGGCGATACTGCGAATCGCGCGAAACAGCTCGGTGTCGGCCTCCGAAGCCAGAGGCGGGAAGTTCAGCAGAATAGAAAACCGTACCTCAGGGTCATCCACCACTTTTTCCAAGCCGGCAACGAACTGTTGCGGATCTTCACCCGGCAGCAGCCGGCAGTCGAGTTGTGCACGCGCATGGGCGGGGATGACGTTGGTTTTGTTGCTTCCCTCCAGCACCGTCGGGGAGATGGTGTTGCGCACCAGGGCGTTGTAGGTGGGGTTGGCAAGGAACTCTTTCCGAAACACCGGGTCGGTCAGCGCTCGTCCCAGGTCACGAAAACGCTCAGCCTTGGCCGGTTCTTCTTGTACAGCTAACGCGCTGAAGTAGGATTGCACGGCAGGAACGACTTTGACCTCGGTTTCGTAATGCAGGATTTTGTCGAGCGCTCGGATCAGGCGAGTGACGGCGGTCTCCGGCAAGGGCCGTGAACCGTGTCCGGCCGGACCGTTGGCTTCAAGCTGAATCCAGCAAGGTGCTTTCTCGGCGATATCGACATCGTACGACCGCTTGCCGTCATGGATGCGGATCGCACCGCCTTCAGTCAATAGAAATTCGGCATCGGCGATCAAGTCGAAATGATTCTCGACAAACCAGCCTGCCCCTTGGCGTCCGCCTTCCTCTTCGTCTGCCGTGCCGAGGAAGATGACGTCGCGTTTGAGCGGCGCCCCCAGACGTTTGAGCAAGACGAAAGCCATGAACTGCGTAGCGGCAACGCCTTTGCAGTCAATGGCGCCACGACCATACACATAGCCATCTTTGATCGTGCCGGCGAAAGGATCGACTTCCCAATCCGCTTTGACTGCGGGCACGACATCGAGATGGTGCAACAGAATAAAAGGCTTTTTCTCACCGGTGCCTTTGAGCCGGGCGTACACAACGCCGCGTCCGGGCTGTGACTCGAATACCTGTGCCTCCAGCCCCTCCTGCGCAAGCTGCTGCTTCCAGAAATTGGCGGCAGCGAGTTCGTTGCCCGGCGGATTGGTCGTGTCGATCTGGAGATAGTGGCTGAGCAGCTCACCGGCTTCTTTTTCGACCGCTACCCAGTCCGGCTCCGCAGGCCAAGCAAGAGACGCGGCAAAGAAGCAGAACAGCAAGAAGGCAAAGGGCAGAGGAATTTTTTTCAGCAGAGGTCTCATGGGCAGGTAGTGGTTCAATTTGATTCCAGTACGAGGATTCGCGTTCCAGAAGATGTAGGGGTCCGATTCATCGGACCCGCCAAAGGGCTTGATGAATCAAGCCCCTACAAAACACCGCCACACAGGAAGCCGTGTGTCCTGCCGCCCGCATCTTTCTGTGCGCATGGCGCACGCTACTTTTCCCTTGTTCTACGAAGCCATGAGCGTCTCGCACTCAGCCCGGCCGATGGTATATTGCTCGCCACAGAACTCACAGGTGACGGTCACCTGTCCCTCTGTCACCAGTAAGTCTTCAACCTCCGCCCGTCCCAGCGCGACTAACACGCCCAGCACCCGTTCCAGGCTACAGCGACAGGTGAAGCGTAACGGCAGTTCAGCAATCACGGTCGGACCAAAACCATCGAGAACGTGCGTCAAGATCTCTTGGGGAGTCGCACCCTCGCGCACTAGCTGGCTGACTGGTCTGGCCTGGGCCACATTTGCTTCCAGTTGGGCGATCGTCTCCGTGCTTGCGCCCGGCATCACCTGAACGACAAACCCGCCAGCCGCGGCTACGGTCTCGTCAGGTTGCACGAACACCCCGAGGCTCACTGCCGACGGAATCTGCTCTGAATTGAGCAGGTAATGGGCGATGTCCGAGCCAATCTCACCCGAGACGATAGGCAGAATGCTGCGGTAGGGCTCTTTGGCCCAGGACTGCGTACGTATCACAGTCAGTGTCCCAGCGCCAACCGCGCCGCCGACGTCGAGCTTCCCGCGCCGGATCGGGAGATGCGTGCGTGGATGATAGACAAATCCGCGGACCTCTCCTTGCGCATTTGCGTCCACCAGAATGCCGCGCAGCGGACCGTTGCCAAGAAACTGGAGCGAGAGGGTCTCATCCTCCTTGAGCATGGCGCCAAGCAACAACCCGGCAGTGAGAGTCCGCCCCAGGGCTGCGCTCGCCGTCGGCGCGGTTTGATGACGTGCCCGCGCTTCATCAACCAAACTAGTCGTGACCGCGGTCAAAGCACGAACGGTCTTGTCCGCAGTCGTGGCTTTTACCAACAAATCGGAGGGCAGCATATGCGGCGCGCTACGCGGGGACACGGGGCGTGCGTGAATTCTTCTTCGCAGCGGCTGCCGGGCGATCCTGCACGGCCCCGTTCAGCGGCACGTATTCAACGATCTCCAACCCGTACCCGGTTAAACTTGCCAGCCGGCGCGGGGGAGAGTTGGTCAATAACCGCATTTTCCGCAAACCAATATCGCGCAGGATCTGGGCGCCGATGCCATAGTCACGAAAGTCATACACCTGCGTGCCAGGACTCGTGCTCGGCCGACGGGACTCATCCAGATGGAGACGCTTGCCAGAGCGACCGACCTCGCGGAACAGTTGCGCTCCCTGCCCCTCCTGACGCAAATAGAGAAGAACCCCCTTGCCTTCGGCAGCGATCATCTCCATCGCCTGATGGAGGAGGGCACTCGTGTTGCTCTGTGTATAACCGAATACATCACCAGGCAGGTATTCAGCATGTGCACGCACCAGCACTGGCTCCTCGGGATTGATCGGT
Source organism: Binatia bacterium (assembly GCA_041487975.1). Taxonomy (GTDB): domain Bacteria; phylum Desulfobacterota; class Binatia; order Bin18; family Bin18; genus JACQEL01. Next base: position 27,322 of record JBGPOI010000001.1, read on the forward strand.
CCCTTCACGAGAACCAGATGCTCTTCCTCATCCACATCACTCGTGTAGACATGGGCGGCAAAGTCCCCGCCATAGCGGGTAGGCAAGCGGGCCTCAGCCACATGATGGACAAGAGAGTCATGACGTAAACGGTACTGGATGAGGTCGGCAATGGTAGCGATCTTGAGTCCGTAGCGGACGGAGAACTCTTCGAGGTCTGGTAACCGCGCCATAGTCCCGTCATCCCGCATGATCTCGCAAATGACACCGGCAGGCTTGAACCCGGCCAGGCGCGACAGGTCTACCGCCCCTTCGGTCTGGCCGGTGCGGACGAGGACACCGCCACGACGCGCCCGCAGGGGAAACACGTGCCCTGGCACCACCATGTCCTCAGGCCGCGCATCGTCACGGACTGCGGTCAAGATGGTCGTGGACCGGTCCGCGGCTGAGACTCCGTGGGTGACTTGCCGGGCATCAATAGAGACCGTAAAGGCGGTACCGAGCGGGGCGGTGTTCTTCGATACCATCATCGGCAAGCCCAGCGCATCAATGCGTTCCTCAGCCATTGGCAGGCAGATCAACCCCCGGCCATACATCGCCATGAAATTGATGGCCTCCGGGGTGACCTTCTCCGCGGCCATACACAGGTCTCCCTCGTTTTCTCGGTCTTCGTCATCCATGAGGATAATCATGCGGCCGGCGCGGATTTCCTCAATCGCCTCTTCAGTTGAAACCACGTAAGGGCTCTTACTTACGAGGGTAGGGGGGGGAACGGAAAACATCGCTCGTGTTTCTCCAAATCGCAGGTCAAAGTGTAATGGTGTTATAACCTGCTGCCCCGCGTCCTGTAAAGTAGAGCGAGGAAAAAATTGAGACTTGACCCCTCGCCTCGGGACAGGTAGATATAACAATCATGCGCTCAGTCTGTAGAGGGGCAGACGGGGTGGCCTCTGGGAGTCAGTCTCTGAGGGGAAGTCGTGAGCAGGATACCCAGGGGAAATTTTCCGGGTCCTGCAAGGAGAGGGCTGATGCCAAACGTCACTATCGAAGGGCCGATTGATCTACGGCAGATCGTTATCCGCCGGCCGGAGATGTTCCTCCGTGACCCGGATGGAATCAAACGTGTCAGCGAATACTACATCAACACGGATTGCAGCAAACTCTTGCTCGAGGCCTTGGTCATTGAGCCTGGGAAAAAACAGCAGTTTTTCTTCCAGGTATGCAAAAAACCCGAGGGCGCGGTCGTCCGGCTGGAGCCAATCTGTGAGGCAGAAAAAACACCTGGAGTCAAACGTCTGATGGGGCAGGTGGCTTTTGCCATCCGCTCGCTTTTCCCAGGTTCGCGCTATGGCAAGACGAACATTGCCGATTTCCTGCCGGATAACGAAGGCGTGGTGAATTCTTCACGTGGCAACGGTAAAAAATTGCGCGCCGTAGCGTAACGGGAAAAAGACGGCTCCCGCTGTCAGCCGTTGCCTACTCTTGCTTTTTGCGGGGTCCCCAGCCTGTATCTACTTTCGGCGGCGGGTGGTCGGTGAGATACACGTCGGCGGTGTTCTGTAGCCAAGCAACGACAGACCCGAGCGTCTCGTCGGCGCAGCAAGTGAGCCATTGCACACCCGCCGCTCCCACAAGCAGTCCGCAGAGAAAATGGCGGAGTTTCTTCATGTCCATACTGTGAAACAGTATCGGCACATGAGCGAAAAACTCAATGCCGGCGCTGAAACGGGAGCCGCCCGCGAGCCCAGGCAAGGAATACGAGACCGATTTTGCCGGCAGTTGCCAGAGTCACCCGAGCAGCGAACACATTGAAGTGCCGAACCGCCAGCTTATCAAGGAGCCGGCGATAGATGAGGCGCATCGCCTCGGCTGCTGCTAAGGAGCGGCGGTCCTCGGCGGCCAGATGAGTGACCGCTCGGTTGTAATACTCTCGTGCCCGCGCTGCCTCGAAAGTCATCAAGCGGACAAAGGCAGCATTGTACACGCCAGCGCAAAGTTCTTGCTCGCTATAGCCGAACCGATCGAGATCTTCTGCGGGGAGATAGATCCGGTCGCGGCGTGCGTCTTCTCGTACATCACGCAGGATATTGGTGAGCTGGAACGCCACCCCCAAGTTGACCGCATAATCGCGGGCACCGCAATTGTGATAGCCAAAGATCTCGATGCACACCAGACCGACCAACGAGGCGACGTGGTAGCAGTAATCGTAGAGTTCGGCGAAAGTGTGGTAGCGCGTCTGGCGTAGATCCATCTCAACGCCGTCGATTATGCCCGCCAGATGTTCCTGGCGGATGGGAAAACGCCGCACCACGTCCGTTAAGGCTTGCGAGATGGGGTGATGTGGGTTTCCTTCGTAGCAGCTGCGGAGTTCTTCACGCCAAGTTTGCAGCAAGATCGCTAGCTTTTCCGTCTTGTTGTCTGTCTGTTTGTGCTCGACCACCCTTTCGGGCTGGTCAGCAATGTCATCCAGAAACCGGCAGAAAGCATACAGCGCGCACAGGGCATTGTGCCGCTCCGCGGGCAGTAAACGGAAGGCGTGGTAAAAGTTGGAGGAGCTTTTCTGCGTGACCCGACGACAGTAGGCGTACGCGTCGGCCAGCGTGAAGGACGAAGAAGAAGGAAAAGAGGGAGAGAATTCCAGTCCCCGCCGTGTTGCTTCACCCTGGTTCACGGTTTTCCCCCTTCTCCCCATGCCGCAAAGGGTTCAGGCAGAAGCCGCAGCACGAGGCTGGGTAATACCCAAGGCTTCGCGCACTTGGGTCCGGGCCCAACGATCCGCCTCCAGCAGATCACCGAGGTTAGTCACAGGCTGTGTATTGTGGGCATCCAGTACGCGCCGATTGAGCGCAGCAATATCGAGAAAGCGAAGCTGGCCGGCGAGGAAGCTTGCCACCGCAACCTCGTTAGCGGCGTTCAGAACCGTTGGGCACGTGCCGCCGCGCGCGAGCGCTTCGTAGGCGAGCCCGAGACAGGGAAACTTGGCGAAATCCGGCTGGAAAAAAGTCAGTTGCGCGGTGGCAGCCAAATCAAGGGCAGGTAAGTGAGTCAGCGGCAAGCGATCAGGGTAGGCAAGGATGTAAGAAATGGGGATTGCCATGTCGGGAATGCCAAGCTGGGCCAGCACGGAACCGTCCACATACTCGACCATCGAGTGGACGACACTTTGGGGGTGGATGATCACCGCTACCTGCTCTGGAGGCAGGTCGAAAAGCCAGCGGGCCTCGATGACTTCCAGACCCTTGTTCATCAAGGTCGCGGAGTCGATCGTAATCTTGTTCCCCATCTTCCAAGTCGGGTGCTGGAGTGCTTGCTCGACACTCGCCGTGGCAAGTTCCTCGATCGGGCGGCGCAGGAACGGGCCACCGGAGGCGGTCAGAATGATTCGCTTCACACCTTCGCGAGCATGCCCCTGCAACGCTTGAAAAATGGCATTATGCTCGCTATCGACTGGCAAGAGGCGTACCCCGTGCTGCTTTGCTTCCCGAGTCATCAGTTCGCCAGCAATCACCAATGCCTCTTTGTTTGCCAAGGCGATTGTTTTGCCTGCCCGGATCGCCGCTAGAGTGGGCGGCAAGCCAGCCGCGCCCACTAAGGCAGCCATGACCATATCCGCCTCAGGGTGGGTCGCAACGGCGAGCAGTCCTTCTGCGCCACAGAGAATCTCTCCGCCAAATCCTGGAAGGTGCGCGCGGAGATCCTTTGCATCGGCCTCACTGGTGATCGACACAAGTTCCGGCTGAAAGAGGCGGACTTGTTCTTTGAGCTTCTCCAGATTCTTGCCTGCGGCCAGAGCCACCACGCGAAAACAGTCAGGAAACCGCTCCACAATGGACAAAGTGGTCACTCCGATCGAACCGGTGGCCCCCAAAACAGCCAGCTTCTTCATTGCATCCCCCCGTTTGCGGGGAACTGCCGGCTGTCCTTTTTTTTCCATTCAGGCAGCTCGAGCGCAGCCCCCACTCCCATGAACTGCATTCGTAGCGAACGGAGGCGGGGACCGTCAAGCTCCGCAAAAACTATGCGCTGAAATTGGCCCAACACCAAGCGTCCGTTTTCAACTTGCAGTGCCAGGGAGCCGCCGAGCAAGATCGACCGCAGATGCGCAGCCGCGTTCTGCCGATCGCAGTCAGAAAATCGTGGGTCGTTATGTTTGTACCCCGCGCGTTCTTCCACGAGATGGCGGAGAAACGCATCCACATCGTCCCACAGGGCATCCTGAACCTCGGTGAAAAACATCCCAGTGGTGGTGTGCAGCGTGGAAACTACGCCCATACCGTTCCATACTCCACTCTCAGCGAGGAATCCCTTCACTTCGTTGGTAAGATCAAAGAGTTGTACTTTCTCAGCAGTCTGAAGTTGTAGCGTCTTGGCTTTAATCAACACTGTCACTCTCCTTCCCCCTTTACTCAGCCTTCATCATTCCCCATATGTTCCCTCACGCGTGTGCGGAACTGTCCTAAAGCCATCAGCGGGAAATAGTTCCGGTACCCGTAGTAGCGCAGGTAAAAATGGCGAGGAAATCCTGTTCCGGTAAACAGCTCCTCAGGCCATGAGCCGACGGTTTCCTGCCGCGCTAGTAAATAAGCGATCCCCCGGAGGACCACTGGGCTGATCTCATCTTCCGCGGCGAGCAGCCCGAGCACAGCCCAGGCGGTCTGGGATGGAGTACTCTCTCCTTTCCCTGCTTTGCTCTGATCCCAATATGACAGGCAGTCTTCCCCCCAGCCACCGTCTGGGTTTTGCCGTTCTTTGAGCCAGGCCACGGCACGTTGAACGTAAGGACGATCCATATCCTCACCGATCGCGCGCAGCCCAACCAAAACCGACCACGTACCATAAATGTAATTGACCCCCCAGCGTCCCCACCAGGAGCCGTCTTGCTCTTGTATCTCGCGCAGAAAATCAAGCGCTCTACGGGCTCGACGGAAGTCTCGGTCATACCCGAACGTTCCCATCATCTCGAGCAGCCGGCCAGTCAAATCAGCAGTCGGCGGATCAATCATCGCCTTCATGTCGCCAAACGGCATCTGGTTCCACACGTCCAGAGTATTGTCAGTATCAAATGCCCCCCAGCCACCGTTACGACTCTGCATACCCAGGGTCCAATTCAGTCCGCGGGCAATTGCCTGGTCCTTCTTGCGCTCATCCACACTTGTCACGCGCTTGAGGGTGAAAAGGATCACCGCAGAGTCATCTACATCCGGGTACCAATCATTAGCGAACTCGAAAGCCCATCCCCCGGGTTCCAATTCGGGGTTCTTAATTTGCCAGTCGCCAGTTTTGAAAATTTGGTTGTCGATGATCCAGTTCGCCGCTTTGGTGACCACAGGGTGGTCGGTGGGAAAACTCGAGTCGAGCAGAGCCTTGATCGCCCATATCGTATCCCACAGCGGGGAGACGCACGGCTGGAAGAACAGGTGTCCACCAGTTTCCATGAGAAAATCTTCGATCGCCTGGATACCTTTTGCGACTGCGGGATGGTCATGCGGATAGCCAAGACTACGCAGCGCCATCACCGAGTTGAGCATCGCCGGCTGAATGCCACCCCACCCACCGTTGACGTCTTGGTGGTCCACCACCCACCGTTCGGCTTTGCTCAACGCCCGCTTCCGCAAAGGTTTCACTGGGCTTCTCGCCAAAAACTTCAGCAACTTGTCCACGACGATAAAGAAGTTTCCCCAGGAAACGAGTTGGGAAGAATAGGGAAAGCTCAGGTCAGATTGTTCAGGCGGATCTTTCCAGAGTTCGGTCACGCCGCAAGAGGCAGGGATAGCAATGGAAGGCCGGTGGGCCAGTATAATACTGAGCGGCACCACTGTGCCTCGAGCCCAACTGGACATTTCGTAAATATTAAGAGGGAACCACGCTGGTAGGAGCACAACCTCAACCGGGAGGGCGGGAACCCCATGCCAGGGAAACTGGCCAAAGTACGCAAGGAATATGCGGGTGAAGACCTGGGCTTTAGCTAGCCCGCCTTGGACTAAAATAAATTCCCGAGCCTTGACCAAGGCGGGATGATCGGCAGAGTAGCCGGTCAATTTAAGCGCAAAGTAGGCTTCAATAGTAATGCCGAGATGACCCGGCCCCTTGTCGAACAGCGACCAGGCACCATCGTCCGCCTGGACCGCCAACAAGTGCTCACAGATACGCTTGTGCTTCTTCTCATCCACCAGGCCCATGAAGTGATTGAAAAAGATGTACTCGGCGTCCATGGTGGCGTTCGCCTCGAGGGGATAGTACCAGTAGCCCTCAGGCTTTTGCTCACGACGGAAATACTCCTGAGCCCGCAGGATGGTGCTATCCAGGCTGCGGAGAAGTTCGTCATCCCCAGCAGTTATTTTGGCAGGGAACCCCTCTTGTTGTGACACGTCCCTGACTCCTCAACGCACCTGCCCCTCTATTAACCGATCGGTCAGGCAAGGGGAAAAAAAGAGAGGCTTGCGCCTCCTGAACCCATCTTCCCCTTACCGAATAAGCCTTTCACATATAGAGCTTCACCCCACCGCTGTCAACGCGCTCCCTGGGGTGAAAAAGCGAGCATAGCGATTCTCGGCAGTTCAGCGGTTTCGCCGGAGCAGAAACTCTGTTATCGTCGCTAGATATTGGGGAGTTTGCTCATGTACTTGAAGCTTTTTAGCCGTGTGGTCTTGCTGATGCTCTGTCTCCTAGACACAGCGCCCGCATTCTCTAGCACGAACCTTATTGCTTATGTCGATGGAGCTGGTGACCTCTATACCATCCAATCTGACGGTACTGGCAAGCGTCAGCTTGCTTCTGGTGAGGTGCTGCAAACGATCGCCTTTTCTGGAAGGTTAGTCAAAAATGGTCGGGATTTCTACAGTTGGCCGGTGTGGTCGCCGGATGGCACGCGCTTGGCTTGTTTCCGGGTAGTTGCCGAGGAGGAGGAAGCGACTGACGGGCTCTACATCTTCGAGGTAGCGAGTTCCCAGGTGCTGAATTCTTATAAAGAGCCAGGCCTGCGCCCGATTTATGCCTACTGGGCACCGAATGGCCAGCATCTGGCTGTGCTCCTGAGCGGACCAGGGGCACTGTCGTTGGGCTTATGGCCCGCATCTGGCGGGCAACGACCTAAGACCGTGGCGCAAGGGGTGCCACTCTACTTTGACTGGCGAGCTGATGCTCGAGCACTTTTAGTCCACAACGGCGGCGACCCAGAAGCCAAAGAAGGGCATTCCGTCAGCTTGCTCGACGTCGAGAGCGGGAAACGGAGCCTGGTCTCACGTGCGCCCGCAGCTTTCGGTCCGCCTTCTTGGTCGTCTGACGGGAAGTGGCTGGCCTACGGCGATGCTGGCAAGAATGGCGCAAAGACCGCTCTCATGATTGCCGCCGCAGATGGCAGCGCACCCAAGTCGTTTGGCGCGTTACCAGAAAAGCTTGCGCTGGAATGGTCACCAACCCAGTCGGTCTTGGCTGTGGCGACAAGTTCATTTGTGGGAGATCCTCTGCTAGATGAGCTACGGTTGATCGATATTTCCTCAGGCAAGATGCGCACTGTCCTGAAAGATCAGTTCGCTGCATATTTCTGGTCTCCCAACGGTACCCGCATTCTGTATGCAAAGCCTAAACGTGATACGGATCTGTGGACTTGGGCCGTACTTGAAGTCGGAAATGGAAAAACCTACGAAGTGGTGGACTTCGCGCCGTCACGCCCACTGCTGCAAGTCTTCCAGTACTTCGACCAGTACGCGCTTTCGCACCGCTTGTGGTCACCAGATAGTCAGCATCTTGTCTTCACTGGGAGCGCCGGTACGGACGCTCATCCAGCCGCCGCGCTGCAGAACCCAACTGTCTACGCCGTTGATGCAGTAGCACATGCTACTCCCAAGGCCCTATCAGATGGCCATATTGCCTTCTGGTCGCCACAGTAGGGGCTGAACCTTGGCCAACGCTCACTATGGTGGGAGTTCTGGCCACGTTTGTATGATCCCATGAAAGCAACCCTCGTCCAGGCGCACAGAACCGCACTTCTCCAGACACCCCTCGCAACACCCGTGCTTATCGGCCTGGAGAAATCGCAGGAGGCGGCACTGGCCATACGAGTTACCGATCTCTTCTCTGTCCGCCGCCAGGGACTCCCGATCACAGTCAGGGCGATAGGGTACCAAGGCAAAGAAGGCACTTGGATAGTGGCAGTCGCATTTCGTATCGCTGGGACTCCAGTCGCGCCGTTTGCAGGTGCTGCCTACGTCAATCCGCGGCAAGAAGACGGCCTGCGCTTGCTCCAGCGCCTCGCCACGCAAGAACGACTGCCCTTCCTCTTTTTGAGCCCTTCTCTGAGGGTCGTGGTCAGGCAAGAAGCCGGTTGGTCTGTTCACCACCGGCAAGAGGTACGTCTGCTCCTGGCGCAGATGGCTCATGTCCAGACGAATAAGAGACTAACTGGAGGTGAGGATCTTGATTTCGAACGCGCCAAGAAGGAGTTTCAGGATCTCTACTCAATCAAAACTCTCCTCGTGGTTCACCCTCGAAGTGAGGTTCGTCTCTCGTCCCCCTTCCGCGGGGTAGTACTGGAGTGACGAACGCGAGGTTCGTACTTCCTCGCTCACCGTCGCACTGGAACACCGCTTCGCTCTAACCTTTCGGCTTGCCCAACGAGAGCGCTCAGGAGATCCTGCACATGCCGTAGTCGGTCGGCCAGGCAGTCTTTTTCCACGGTGCCGCGCGAGGCCAGACACCCGCGCTCAAGCAGTCCGACAAACGCCGCAGCCACGTCCTCCAGGCGGCCCTCGCCAGGGCTATACCACTTATGCAGCCAGCCACACATACCCATGATCGCGTAGACTACGAGTTTGGCATCCAGCTCACGAAATACCCCCTGTGCCATACCTTCGTGCAGTATACTTTCAAGGTCCGCCATAAAACGCCGGCGGACCTCTAGGACCTCTGCCCGCAGCCTGGGAGGCAGATCCGCTTCCTCACTGTAGAAAACGGTGAACAGGGCGACATTCTCGCCCATATTCCGTACTAAATCTTGTACCGCCCGGCGCAGCTTTTCTTCAGGCGGCAGCGATGCGGCGAGCAGCGGCTGGATGCCGCGGGCGAAAGAGCCGGCTACTTTGAGAAAGATCTTGGCCAGCAGTTCTTGTTTGTTCTCGAAGTAGCGGTACATCGAGGCTTTGGCCACCCCGGCATGCCGGGCGATTTCTTCGAGGGTGGTCTGGCGATAGCCGGTACTGGCAAACCGTTTGGCCGCCACTTCGAGCAAGTGCTCTTCGATCACTTCCCGGCGTGACATCGCTGCCGCCTCTCCTTCTGCCCGGTGGGGGCGGGAAGTTTCTTGTTCGCCAGAGGAACGACGGCGTGCTTTTCTTACTTGACTTAACGGTCTCAAAATTGTACCCTTGAAATGTCCAGAGAGTCTCAAAAATATACTACAAAGTCAGATGAAATAAAAGCGCGCCTCGGTTTCTTGCCGGGCGGTGCCGGGAGACAGATCTCATGAAAAGAAAGAACGCCAGCTTGTCTGCTATGGTTGGCCTCCTCGTCTTTGCCTCGCTGGCCTTGGCCGAGCCCACAGTCCCAGAGCCAATTCGCTCAGTCTTTTATCCCTACAGTGTTGAGCCACTTCGTCTAGGGGGGATCACGCCAGGCCTGACGATTGATCAGCGCAACTGGCAAGTGGCCGAGCAACTCCTCCCTCCTGAGATCGCGCATTTGGTGCAGGTCGGCGACTTCACCATCACCGTGCAAGAAACCACGGACCTCCCGGTACGTGATTCTTACGTTACCGCCACCGCCGAGCATTTTCCCGGCGTATCGCTCGACGGCGGCTATAAGATCGAGCACTACCAGGGTGGCCGTCCCTTCCCTATACTTGATCCAGCTGATCCACACGTCGGCGAAAAAGCCGCGTGGAATCTCCGTTACCGGGATGTCCCGGACACGATGGAAATGCGCGGCACGATGCAAGGAGTGAACAACGCCGGCACGATCGACCGCTCTAACGTCGGCCGCATGCGCATCCGCTACGGCATGTATCGCGTTGGCGATGAAGAAAACGACCCTGAGTGGGAAGCCCAAGGCATACGCGTGAAGGCAACGTTCGAATCTCTGGCCCCGTCCGATCAGGAAGGGAACATGCGCATCACAACGATCTACGATGATGAAGCGCAGGCGTACGATGATCTGAGTTATAGCCCACAGAGTCGGCGCACCAGAAAGGGCTACATGAACATGCTGGCGCGCATGGGCGGAGGACGCTACGACGTGCTGTCAGAAGAGCAACCGCCATTCTTTTTCATCGGCTATCTCCACGAGTACGACTGGACGTACAAAGGCGAGCAGACAATGCTGGTGCCTGGCTTCCTTCAGGCCGGGCGTCTGACCTTTGGCGGCAAAAACGACTGGTATCCCAATACTCCGTGGGAACTGCGCCGGGTCGTTGTCTTAGAATCCACCCCGAAAGGGGCGCATCCTTACAGCAAGCGGGTCTTCTACCTCGATGCGCAGACCTACACGCCATTTTGTATCCTCAGCTACGATCCCGCGGGAACTTTCGTGCGGCTTACGCTCATCGTCCACGGCAACCCGGACTTCGTGCCAGGCGCCCAAGGTGTACGCCTGCCTGTTCCGCTCGGAGCTACCTGGGTGAATTTCGCTCAGGACCATGCTTCACACATGATCGCCGACGCCCCGGGGTTCAAGCTGGGCTTCTCGCCGCGGCGGTTCGAGATGATGGAATTGCTACGAAAGGGGAAATGAGCAGCCTGTGAGCAAGGCCGCAAGGGCGGAGTCATCTGGCTTCGGTAGGAAGTGGGCCGCGATTGTTTATCGCAGCCCATCTTCCGTCTTCACCGCGTTTCTTTTTTTGCGGTTGGTCACCTACCCGAGGATTTTGCAGAGCCGCTAAAGGATTTCAACGACTGGCATAGGGCTAGCCTACTACGCCCGTCACTTTAAGCCGTCGGATTTCTTCTCGACTCAGTCCCAGCCCCTTCAGGATCTCTTCGCTATGCTGTCCCAGCGTAGGCGGTGGGCTTTGGACCTTCGCCGCAGTGTCGGAGAAACGCCACACCGGACCGATTGTCTTGAACGTGCCGGCACTGGGATGGTCGATTTCCCGTACGATGTTCAGTTCTTGCACTTGGGGATGAGCAAAGAGCGTGCGATAATCCATGAAGGGCACCGCGTCACCGCTGAACTCATGCACCAAGCGCACGACTTCTTCGTTGCTCATCTCCTTGAACGCCTGCTCCCAAACGGGCTTCACCTCCGCTGCGTAGCGGCCAATGCTGGTGGCCTCGCGGCCGAACCCGGCAAAACGCGGGTCGTTGATGTACTCCTCCAGCCCCAGGGAAATCATCAACCGATCCCAATCCTCGCTACTGCCGCGACGCAAACCGAAGAACACCTGGCCGGTTTTGGTTTTGTAGCCGTGGTCCGGGGGCTTGGTGTAGCTGTCGAGATGAAATCCATACCAGTCGTCGGGGTCAGTCATCGCTGTCCACATAATGCCACGCATGTGGAGCAGAGTACCGAGCATGCTCACCGCCACCCGCTGGCCCTGGCCGCTGCGCGCACGGTGAAACAGCGCTGCAGTAACTGCCTGTGAAGCAAAAATGCTGGTGTTGAGACTAGCAACATCGGTCCCTAAGCGTACCGGTGGCTCGCCGATTCGGCCCAGGGAATTGGTGTAGTCGGCCATCGCCTGGATGACCAATTCCGCCCCCGGCAGAGTGCGCAGCGGCCCTTCTTCGCCAAAGGCGCTGATAGCACAGTACACCAGCTTGGGATTAAGTTTCCGCAGGTCGCCGTCGCCCAGGCCGAGTTTCTCAGCCTCCCCCGGCCCCAGGTCTTCAAGAAGGACGTCGGCCTGGGCAACAAGCCGGCGCACGATGTCCTGGCCTTCAGCCTTGTGCATATCGAGAGCCAGACTTTTCTTGTTGCGGTTGAGGCTGAGAAACACCGCACTCTCATCACCAACGAATGGTGGTCCCATCACCCGAGCGCAGTCGCCGGAGAGGGGCTCGATTTTGATCACCTCTGCGCCAGCGTCACCGAGACGCATGGCCCCGAACGGTCCACAGAGACCCTGGGTTAAGTCGATAACGATGAAACCGGAGAGTGCGCCTGACATGGTAACCTCAATGGGGAAGGAATCGGAGAATCGGGGACGGGGAGAAACGGAGACTTTTTCTTTCTCTCCGATTCGCCGATTCTCCGCTTCCCCGTTTCTTCCTAAATTATCCCCAACTCCCGCAACACTTCCTCGGTGTGCTCACCTTTCAGCCCACCCGCATGGATCGGCCCGGCCGGGGTCTTCTCGAACCTCCAGGGCAAGCCATCGACACTGAGCGTGCCCCAGTGTGGAGTGTCCAGGTCTGCAATATGTTGGTTCTGGACGACTTGGGGATGATAGCGCAACGCTTCGAAATCCACGATACGGCTGTTCGGCACCTGTTCCTTGGTAAGACGAATAACCCACCAGGCCGCAGGCTTTGTGCGGAAGCGTTCTTGCAAAAGGGGGATCAATTCCGCCCGATGCTCGACTCGTTGGGGATTCGTCGCGAAACGCGGATCATCAATGATCTCTTCCAACTTGACGGCTCGGCAGAAGCGTGGCCACTGGTCTTCACTCACCACACCCACGGCGATGTATTTCTCATCCTCGCAGAGGAATGCCTGGTGCGGCACGGTAGTTCCCGCGGCACTTCCCATTGGCTGGGGTTGCTTGCCGGTCGCGAAATATTCGGCCAAACGGCTGGTCTGCAGCGACAAGGCCGCGGCCAACATCTCGATCTCGACCTTCTGGCCCTTGCCCGTGCGTTCGCGCGCGAGCAGCGCCTGGAGCACGGCCTCGACGATCATCGTGCTGGTATTGATATCCAAATGCGCCAGGTGCCGGAACATCTCTCCTTGTGAGTCAGTCGGGCCGGTGATACTACACCAACCCGAGAATGCCTGCACGGTAGGATCAACCCCGGCTTCCTTGGCCATCGGCCCGGTGCGGCCGTAGGCCGAAGCAGAAACGTAGACAATCCTGGGATTGATTTGCGAGACGACGTCATATCCTAACCCCAGCCGCTCAACCGCGCCGGGTCGCATGTTCTGGATGAACACGTCACTCTTCTCGATAATCTTGAGGGCGATGGCGCGGTCCCCTTCTTGCTTAAGATCAAGCACGATGTGGCGCTTGTTAAAGTTGGCGGAAATATACAGGACCGCGGTCCCTTTGATCGGCGGCGGAATGTAGTGTGACAGTTCACCTTCCGGCGCTTCGACCTTAATGACGTCTGCGCCCAGTTCCCCCAGGAGTTTAGCGGCCCAGGGGCCGACCGCGGCGATGCTCAAATCAAAGACACGAATACCATCGAGAATGCCGGGCATGATGCCTTCCTCCTCTTGGTGGAGAGGCTGGCCTTTATCCGGGTTCACACTGGCACGGCCTGCCCTCTCCGGGCGACAGAGTAGGACAGAAGGGAGCGGCGTGTCAACCAGAAGCGCCGCCCGATAGCCTAGGCAGCAAGGTTGCGTTGATGTGAGGCTCCGCTACGACGTGATGGCAGCCGAGCCGCGATAGGGCTGCTATAGAGAGAAAAGGGGCACCGCTCTCGCCCCGGGCAGTAGGTAAGAGAGATCCGCGAGGCGCACGAACGCATGGATGCCGCGGCATGGGCATAGAGGAAGCCATGAACGCAAATCAGCACGCAAGCCGAAAGCCAAAGTCATGGGTGTATAAGGAAGAGGCGGTAGCGGGAGAAGCCGAAGACAGCGTGAAAAGCCATGAAGGCTGCAACGTCCTCTAATCCTACTACGAAGCTGTCCCCACTCCTATGCAAAAAGAAAGACCTGACCTCTACTCCTTAACTTTCCCAGCACGGTCTGTTGCTGGAGTTTGCCTTTCGGTCACGTCAGCAGTATGGTGACAAGATCGATGAGGAGCAAGCAATGAGTACGGCAACAGCTACCGATTCTTCCTATATCACTCGCAGCCCTGATGTGTGTGGTGGTCAGCCCGTCATCACTGGCACCCGCACGCCCGTGAAAAGCATCGTCGGCTATTACAAAATGGGCCTGAGCGTTGAAGAGATCCTTGAAGGCCTGCCGCACTTAACCCCAGCTCAAGTTTTTGCCGCGCTCAGTTACTATCACGATCATCAGGCTGAAATCGAACAAGACATTGAAGACAGCCGCGTGGAAAACCTCATTGCCCGGTACGGGCTGAAAGCACTCCCCGACGGTCGTCTTGTGCCTGA
>JBGPOI010000002.1:0-39233 GCA_041487975.1 Binatia bacterium
TGGTGATGCCGGGGGACAACACCCAGATGGTGGTGGAGTTGTTGACGCCCATTGCCATGGATGAGGGTCTGCGCTTTGCCATTCGTGAGGGGGGCCGCACGGTCGGCGCCGGGGTCGTGACCAAAATCCTCCTGTGATAAGTGAACGATGAACGCGATGAACGAAAAAATTCGTATCCGGCTGAAGGCATACGATCACCGGGTGTTAGACCAGTCGGTCAAGGAGATCGTTGAGACCGTCAAACGCACCGGCGGACGGGTAGCTGGCCCTATCCCCTTGCCAACACGGATGGAGCGCTTTACAGTGCTTCGCTCTCCTCACGTAGACAAGAAATCGCGCGAACAGTTCGAGATCCGTACCCATAAGCGCTTGCTCGACATACTCGATCCGACTCAACAAACCATCGACGCTCTGGGAAAACTCGAACTGGCGGCTGGCGTTGATGTTGAGATCAAACTGGAGTGAAGGGAAGGATATGATTGGTCTGATCGGTAAAAAGCTCGGGATGAGCCAAGTTTTTGGCGCGGATGGTTCTCTCGTGCCGGTCACTGTCATCCAGACTGGCCCCTGTACAATAGTGCAAAAGAAGACCATCCAGCGGGACGGGTACACAGCGCTCCAACTTGGCTTTGGCGCACGCAAACCTCAGCGCGCGAATAAGCCCCTGATTGGCCATTGCAAAGCTGCTGGCGTTGACCCGGTTGTGGTGCTGCGCGAATTCCGCATCGCTGACGTCGATAACTACGAAGTCGGTAGCGAACTGACAATCGCTCAGGTCTTTCAATCAGGAGAACTGGTCAACATCATCGGACGTACCAAAGGGCGTGGGTTTGCTGGAGTCATTAAGCGGCACGGCATGAGCGGCTTTCCCGGAAGCCATGGGACACACGAATACTTTCGTCATGGCGGCTCGATCGGAAATCGTTCTTTTCCTGGCCGTATCTTTAAGGGCAAGCGGATGGCTGGACAATATGGGAATGACCAAATGACCGCTCTGCACCTGCGCGTTGTGGAAGTCCGTCCGGACTCCAACCTTTTGCTGGTCAGGGGATCGGTTCCTGGTGCCCCTGGAGGAATCGTCCTTGTGCGCAAGGCGGTAGGATAAAGGAATGGAAGCACAGCCACTACGCATTCCGGTGTTCTCGCTGGAACATGAACCGGTGGGCGAGATCGAGTTGCCTGCCTCCATTGCGACGCAACCGGCGCGTGACCATCTCCTGTTTGAAGTCGTCAAGATGCAGCTCGCCAACCGGCGCGCAGGCACGGCTGCGACAAAAACACGCGGTGAGGTCAGGGGAGGAGGCAAGAAGCCCTGGAAACAGAAAGGCACGGGGAGGGCTCGGTCGGGAAGTACGCGCTCCCCTATTTGGGTGGGAGGGGGAACCGTCTTTGGTCCACGACCGCGCTCTTATGCTTACCGCTTGCCGCGGAGTGCCCGCAGGACAGCCCTCTGCGCCGCGTTAGCCCTTAAGCAACGACAGGGGTCACTCGTAGTGGTAAGCGATATCGTACTCCCAGAACCAAAGACCAAACGGATGATAGCACTGCTCTCTCGGCTAGAATTGGGAGACAGCGTCCTGATCGTGATCCACGAGGGCAATACTGGTGTGGAGAGAGCTGCGCGCAATCTGCCTAGGGTGAAGGTGCTCCGGAGCGAGGGTCTCAACGTCTATGACCTACTCCGCTATCGTCAGACGCTGTTTACGCAAGAAGCGCTGCGGCGTGTGAGTGAGAGGTTAGGGTCATGAGCAGAGACCTGTATTCTGTGATCATTGCTCCGCTGATTACGGAAAAAGTAACCCTGGTAGGTGAAGTGGGGAATCAGGTAGTTTTTCGTGTTCGCCCATATGCCAATAAACTGGCCATCAAGAACGCGGTTGAAACCTTGTTCAAGGTCAAGGTAACCAAGGTGCGAACGATACAATATTTGGGCAAAGAACGACGCGTGGGCAAATTCCAGGGGCATCGGCCAGCCTGGAAGAAGGCCTACGTCACTCTTGCGGCTGGCGATCGGATTGATTTCTTTGAAGGGGCCTGATTATGGCGTTACGACAACATCAACCTACCTCAGCCGGAAGGCGTTTCCAGAGTGTGGCGGACTTTACTGAGGTTAGCAAAACCCCCCCTGCCCGCTCGTTGGTAGCCCCCCTGCACAAGAGTGGTGGCCGGAACAACCGCGGCCGAGTGACGAGTTTTCACCGTGGCGGGGGACACAAACGACGATATCGTATCATCGATTTTCGTCGGGAGAAGGACGGAGTGGCGGCGAAGGTTGCCACAATTGAATATGACCCGAATCGTTCCGCCCGCATCGCTCTGCTGCATTATATTGACGGAGAGAAACGCTATATCCTCGCTCCGGTTGGGCTGAGCGTGGGAGATATGGTGATGTCTGGTGAAGGGGCGGACATCAAACCGGGGAACTCCCTTCCTTTGCGTCATATCCCCCTCGGGACGATGATTCATAATATTGAGCTCAAAATTGGCAAGGGTGGCCAGCTCGTGCGTGGTGCTGGAGCGGCTGCCCAACTGATGGCCAAAGAGGGAATTTATGCCTCGATCAAGCTTCCTTCTGGAGAGGTGCGGCTTATCCACCAGCGTTGTCGGGCGACAATCGGTCAGGTCGGCAACGTGGACCATGAGAACGTCTCTTTGGGGAAAGCTGGCCGGTCCCGTTGGCTTGGTCGCCGCCCTCATGTGCGAGGCACGGCGATGAACCCTGTCGATCATCCTATGGGCGGCGGAGAGGGGAGAGGGAAAGGGAACCACCCCCAAAGCCCATGGGGAGTGCTGGCGAAAGGGTACAAGACCAGGAGAAACGTGAGCACCGATAAATACATTCTGCAAAGACGGAAGAAGTAACCATGCCCCGCTCAGTAAGAAAAGGTCCCTTTGTTGACGACCATCTGCTCAAGAAAGTCCACGCTTTGATTGAGACTGGAGAAAAGAGGGTCGTCAAGACATGGTCTCGGCGTTCCACGATCATTCCCGAAATGATCGGTTATACCTTTGCGGTTCATAATGGACGGAAGTTCGTTCCGGTCTATGTGACGGAAAATATGGTCGGACACAAGCTCGGAGAGTTCTCCCCCACACGGACGTTCTATAGCCACTCGGGAGACCGTAAAGGCGAAGTCAAGAAAGCGGTAAAAGCCTAGGAGCATGATTATGGAAGCGAGGGCAGTCACCCGTCACGTTCGTATCTCTCCGCAGAAGGCACGCTTGGTTGCGGACCTCATCCGCGGCAAGCAGGTGGAAGAGGCTCTCACCATTCTCCGTTTTACACCAAAGAAAGCCGCCCGCATCTTGGATAAGACCTTGCGTGCAGCCATTGCCAATGCGGCAGACACACAAAACGTGAATCCGGATGCGCTATACGTCAAACTCACGTACGTGGACGGGGGCACGACCTGGAAACGGTTCATCCCACGGGCACACGGTCGCGCAACGCCGATTCGTAAACGCACGAGCCACTTCACGGTGATCGTGGACGAAAAGCAGTAGGGGAGCATAGGATGGGCCAGAAGGTACATCCCAAGGGATTTCGCTTAGGTGTTATTGAAGGCTGGGAATCGCGGTGGTTTGCGGAGAAAGAATACGCCGCACTGTTGCATGACGATATCCGCACGCGTGAGTTCATCAAGAAACGATTGCACCACGCCGGAATCGCCAAGGTCGAGATTGAGCGGGCGGCCAACAAGGAGAAGATCAATATCTACACTGCCCGGCCCGGGATCGTGATCGGTAAGAAAGGGGCGGAGATCGAGAAGCTCAAGGCCGAGCTTGCCAAAATCACAAGTAAAGAGGTCTACCTGAATATTCATGAAGTGCGCCGCCCCGACCTCGATGGGCAGTTGGTGGCCGAGAATGTCGCCCTCCAACTCGAACGGCGAGTCGCGTTTCGTCGCGCTATGAAAGAGAGCGTGGCGCGCGCCATCCGGATGGGTGCGCAGGGAGTGAAGGTGCGATGTTCCGGACGGCTCGCGGGGGCAGAGATCGCGCGCACCGAGTGGTATCGGGAAGGACGAGTTCCCCTCCATACGCTGCGCGCGGATATCAGCTATGGGTTGGCGGAGGCAAAAACCACCTACGGGGTGATCGGCGTGAAAGTATGGATCTTCCGGGGAGAGGTGCTCACCCGCGAAGAAGAACAACAAAAAACTGCTGTGAATACCTGAGGAAAACGCCATGCTGGCCCCCAAGAAAGTCAAATATCGTAAACAACAACGGGGTCGAGTGTACGGCAATGCCACGCGAGGTGTCGAGCTGGCATTCGGTGACTACGGCTTGAAGTCGCTCGATCGCGGGTGGGTGACTGCTCGCGAGATCGAAGCTGCACGTGTCGCCCTCACTCGCCACGTCAAACGCGGTGGGCGGATATGGGTACGGATCTTTCCCGACAAGCCAGTGACGAAGAAGCCGACCGAGACCCGCATGGGAAAAGGCAAGGGTCCACCGGAGTTCTGGGTAGCCGTGATCAAGCCCGGGCGCATGCTGTTTGAGATGGAAGGGATTCCGCGCGAAATCGCTAAAGAAGCATTGCGTTTGGCTTCTCACAAACTCTCGGTCAGTACCCAATTTTGCGAGCGCCACGGGACAATGTATGCGAGCTAAAGAGATCCGCGATCTGACCGGCGAAGAAATGCGTCAGAAAGAGAGAGAGCTTGCCGAGGAACTCTTTCGCCTGCGATTACGGAAGAGCACTGGACAACTCGATAACCCTATGCGCCTACAGCGCCTGCGACGAGACATCGCTCGACTCAAAACGATTCAGCACGAGCACGCCCGGCGCGGGACAGGAGAACAATGAAGGTGCCAGGACACAGAAAAGTACGAGAAGGAATCGTCGTTAGCGATAAAATGGACAAGACCGTCGTCGTGCTCGTCGAGCGACTGGTCCAGCACCCGGTCTACAAGAAATACGTGCGGCAGCAGAAAAAATACAAAGCCCACGATCCGGACAACCGCTGTCGCGCAGGAGACCAAGTGTCGATCGTGGAAACACGACCGCTGAGCCGAGAAAAGCGCTGGCGCGTACAAAATATTCTTAAAGCGGGAGTGTCCCAGTGAGCGAAAGGAGCAGAGGATGATCCAGGTCGAGACAATCCTGGATGTGGCCGATAATTCTGGAGCGCGTCGGGTACGCTGCATACGCGTGCTGGGCGGCACACGCCGGAGATACGCATCGGTCGGGGACGAAATCGTGGTATCGATCAGAGAAGCGATTCCTAATGCGAAGGTGAAGAAGGGCGAGGTTATGCGTGCGGTGATTGTGCGTACCGCTAAGGAGATCGGTCGTCCAGACGGATCGTACATCCGCTTCGATACCAACTCGGCGGTTTTGCTGGACAGCCAGCGCGAGCCGGTCGGGACACGCATTTTTGGACCGGTGGCGCGTGAGTTACGTGCGAAGCGGTTTATGAAAATTATCTCCCTCGCACCTGAAGTGCTGTAGGAACCAAGTATGTTAGCGCGAGTGAAGAAGAACGATACTGTAATGATTATCGCCGGCAAAGAGCGGGGCAAGATCGGCAAGGTGTTACGAGTATTGCCGGAGGACGACCGCGCGGTTGTCGAGCGGCTGAACCTCGTCAAGCGGCACCTTAAACCCCGTGGACCGCAAAGTCCCGGCGGCATTGTTGAGAAAGAAGCCCCGCTTCACCTTTCCAATTTAATGCCGATGTGCGAGCACTGCAACGCGCCCGTACGGGTAGGAGTCCGAAGACTGGAGGGCGGGGGAAAAGCTCGACTGTGCCGCCGCTGTGGCGAGTTGTTGGATAAATAAATATGGCGCGTCTCAAAGAGTTTTATTGGCAAAATGTCGTTCCGGCGCTGCGGAAAGAGTTAGGATACGACAACGTGATGCAAGTTCCCCGCCTGGAGAAGATCGTCGTTAATATGGGACTGGGCGAGGCGACACAAAACGCCAAAGTCCTCGAGAGTGGGGTGAGCGATCTGTCACAGATCACCGGACAAAAACCGATTGTGACAAAAGCTCATAAGTCGATCGCCAATTTTAAACTACGTGAAGGGGTGGCGATCGGTTGCGCGGTGACCTTGCACGGGCAACGCATGTACGAATTCCTGGACCGCTTGGTCAGTGTTGCCCTGCCTCGGGTACGCGATTTTCGTGGGGTGTCTGATCGCTCTTTTGATGGTCGGGGGAATTATTCGCTCGGGATACGCGAGCACACGATTTTCCCTGAAATCAACCTTGATAAGGTCGAACAAGTCAAAGGGTTCACTGTCTCGATGGTAACCACTGCGAAGACGGATGCCGAAGGACGGGCGCTGCTGCGCGCCTTGGGCATGCCTTTCCGGAGTTAATATATGGCGCGCACCTGTCTCCGAGTCAAATCCGAACGGAAACAAAAATTTGCGGTCCGTCAGTATAACCGTTGTCCTCTCTGCGGCCGCGCGCGGGCTTTTTACCGCCGCTTTCGTATGTGCCGTTTGTGCTTACGCAAGTTTGCCCTGAAAGGGCAGATTCCTGGTCTGACCAAAGCGAGTTGGTAGGAGGGAATATGACGACTGATCCGATTGCCGACCTCCTGACTGCTCTGCGTAACGGGCTTCATGCCCGGAAAGAACGAGTCGATGTCCCTTGGTCTCGTCTCAAAGGGGCAGTTTTGAAAGTGATGGCGGAAGAGGGGTTCATCAAAGAGCACAGTGTTGTCGAGGAAAATAATCGGCCGCGGCTACGCGTGTGGCTCAAGTATGACTCTGCCGGAAGACCGGTTTTACGCGGTCTCCAGCGAGTCAGTAAACCCAGCTTGCGCACCTATGTCGGGGTGAACGAGATCCCCCTCGTGCAGAACGGACTCGGAGTCAATGTACTCTCGACGTCCCGAGGTATTTTGGTGGACCGCGAGGCGCGCAAGTTGCGTATAGGGGGAGAGATCCTCTGTAGTCTGTGGTGAGGTCCCAGGAAAGAGAGAGTTGAGCATGGCAGGTATTGGGCGGTTGCCTGTGCCGGTACCAGACAAGGTACAGGTCGTCGAAAGCGCAAGAACAGTGACTGTGCAAGGGCCGAAGGGAAAGCTTGCTCTTCCCCTCGATCCGGCGTTGGCCATACAGATGACCAATGGAACGGTCGTGGTGATGGCACGGGAGGAGTCCCGCCGGGCCAAGTCCCTCCACGGCCTCACGCGTAAGCTTATCGCCAACATGGTCGAAGGGGTAAGCAAAGGCTTTACTCGTTCGCTTGAGATTAACGGGGTAGGATATCGGGCGGAGGCTCGTGGAACTGCGATCCAGTTAAGCCTTGGCTTCTCACATCCAATCCTCTTCCAATTGCCTCCTGGGGTGCAAGCCAAAGTCGAGCGGCAGACGATGGTCACTCTCGAAGGCATTGACAAACAACTCCTTGGCGAGGTTGCGGCTGCAATCCGCCGTTTGCGTCCTCCTGAACCATATAAGGGGAAGGGAGTGAAATACGCTGAGGAGAAGATTCGCAGAAAGGCCGGCAAAACAGCCGGGGCACGGTAAACGCTATGGCACGTACGAATCCTCGTGAGCGGGGGCGAGCCTTACGGCAAGAACGAGTGCGTAAACGACTGAAGGGAACAGACTCACGTCCGCGCCTGTGCGTCTATCGTAGTGGCAAACATATGTACGTCCAGGTTGTTTCAGACGAGAGTGGCCAGACTCTTGCAGCCGCGTCAACCCTCTCAGCAGAGTTACGCGCAGCGTTAAAGAAAACTGCAACGGTGGAAGCGGCAAAAGAGGTCGGCACGTTAATTGCGCAAAAGTGTCAGGAAAAAGGTATTAGGGAAGTGGTGTTCGACCGCAACGGATTCTTGTATCATGGACGCATCCGCGCTGTGGCTGAGGCTGCACGCGAAGCTGGCCTGCAATTTTAAGGAGCATGTGACGTGGTGGCTTTCGAAGAGCGGATTAGCCCGGAGGGTCTGGAACTCAAAGAAAAAGTGGTTCATATCAACCGCGTTAGCAAAGTCGTCAAAGGCGGGCGGCGGTTTAGCTTCAGCGCGGTGGTTGTTGTCGGAGATGGGAACGGGCATGTCGGGTATGGGCTCGGCAAGGCGCACGAAGTGCCTGAGGCAATTCGCAAAGGTATTGAGCAAGCGAAAAAGTCTCTCATCCATGTCGCGCTTTCCCAAGGAACCCTCCCCTACCAAGTGATTGGAAAACATGGAGCTGGCAAAGTGCTACTCAAGCCAGCTTCGCAGGGAACCGGCCTGATCGCTGGTGGAGGAGTGCGTGCCGTTATGGAATTGGCTGGAGTCCATGACGCGTTGACCAAATGCCTGGGATCAACCAACTCCCACAACGCAGTCAGGGCGACGCTGGCAGCGTTGGATAGCCTCTCTTTGCCGCAACAAGTGGCTGAGCGGAGAGGAAAGAGTGTGGCTGAATTGCAACAGGGATAAATTCATGGCAGATACGTCAGAACGCAAAGTGCTACGGATTACCCTCAAACGTAGTGGAATCGGCTGCCCGCGCCGTCAGCGGGAGACCCTGAGCGGGCTCGGGCTGACCCGTGTGGGGAAGACTGTCTTGCGACATGACTCGCCTTCCATGCAAGGAATGATTCGCAAGGTGCTTCATCTTGTCGAGGTGCGTGAAAATGGATCTTAGTCATCTACACCCCGCATCTGGGGCGGTAAAAAAACGCAAGCGCCTCGGGCGAGGCACCGGTTCCGGCCACGGCAAAACTTCAGGTAAAGGACACAAAGGGCGCGGTTCCCGTTCTGGAGGCAACACGCCGCCAGGATATGAGGGCGGCCAGATGCCTCTGGCACGGCGCCTACCCAAGCGCGGTTTCCATAATCCATCGCGTGAGGAATTCGGCATCGTTAATTTGGGCAGTCTGGAACGTTTTGCTGCCGGCTCGGTGGTTGACTTAGCAGTCCTACGAGAATCTGGTTTGGTACGAGGCAAGAATAAGAAAGTCAAAATTCTGGCTCAGGGCGCATTGACTAAGGCGCTGGTGGTGAAAGCGCACGCGTTTAGTCAGCAGGCCCGTGAAAAAATTGTGGCTGCGGGCGGATCGGTCGAGGTCGGATAACGTGCTCGAAGGATTACAAAATGCGGCGAAAATCGTTGATCTTCGTCGCCGTCTACTCTTTACTTTTGCCCTGCTCGCGGTCTATCGCGCCGGGGTGGCAATCCCCACACCAGGGATTGATGGGAAGGCTTTGGCCACCTTTTTCCAGCAGGCCCGCAACACTGTTTTTGGTTTGGTGAACCTTTTCTCGGGTGGCGCCCTAGAGCGATTTTCTATTTTTGCCCTGGGGATCATGCCCTACATTAGCGCATCGATCATTTTACAACTCTTGACTGTGGTGGTGCCGGCGTTGGAGCGGCTCTCGAAAGAGGGAGAACTCGGGCGACGCAAGATCACCCAATATACCCGCTACAGCACAGTTGGTCTCTCACTGTTACAAGGGTTTTTCATCAGTGTAGGCCTGGAGCAAATCCAATCTCCAGGCGGCAGTTCGGTGGTGTTCCACCCCGGCTGGGGATTCCGTTTGCTGACAATGATTACTCTTTCCTCTGGTACGGCTTTCATTATGTGGCTGGGAGAGCAAATCACTGAGCGAGGAGTGGGCAATGGAATCTCTTTGATCATTTTCTCCGGCATCGTGGCGAGTCTTCCTTCGGCGGTCACGACGACTACCGAGTTCGTGCGTGAAGGGGAACTTAGTATTCTTGTCTTGCTCTTTATCCTGGCAGCCATGGTAGGAGTTGTCGCTGCTGTGATCTTTATGGAACGCGGGCACCGCCGTATTCCTGTGCAGTATGCGAAGCGAGTGGTTGGTCGCAAAGTCTACGGCGGCCAAAGTTCTCATCTCCCACTGAAAATTAATACCGCCGGCGTGATTCCGCCGATCTTCGCTTCCTCCGTGTTGATTTTTCCCGCAACGATCGCTAGCTTTGCCGATCACCCTTGGGCGCAGGCGGTGGCCAGTTCTTTAGCTCCTGGTAGTGTGGTGTATACCTTGGCCTACGTCACGCTGATCATATTCTTTTGCTATTTCTATACAGCAGTGGTGTTCGACCCGGCCGATGTGGCGGATAATATGAAGAAATATGGGGGATTTATTCCCGGTATCCGCCCTGGACAACGCACGGCCGAATACATTGATCGTGTACTCAGCCGGATCACCCTAAGCGGGGCAATCTATGTTGCCCTCATCTGCGTCCTTCCTACTTTGTTGATTGGCTCGTTCAACGTCCCGTTCTATTTTGGCGGAACGGCGTTACTCATTGTAGTCGGCGTCGCGCTCGACACGGTTGCGCAGATCGAGACCCAGATTCTGATGCGCAACTATGAGGGATTCATGAAGGGCGGCCGTCTGCGCGGTCGCCGGGGCTAAGAGCGGGGAAGAAAGACATGCGCGTCGTATTGGTAGGGCCGCCTGGTGCCGGGAAAGGGACTCAAGCGCAGATGCTCAAGCCGGCGTTCAGTATTCCGCATATCTCTACGGGAGACCTTCTGCGGCAGGCAGTGAGAGGGGAAACGGCCCTCGGGCAACAGGCCCGTACCTACATGGACAAAGGAGAACTGGTCCCTGATGAACTCGTAACGGCTATGGTAGCGGAGCGGTTGCAACACGTCGATTGCGCCTCCGGCTTTCTCCTGGATGGGTTTCCTCGCACGATCGCCCAAGCTGACGCGCTTGCCGGTGAACTCACCGGCGCTGGAAAGAGGTTGGATGGCGTGGTGAGTATCATGGTTCCCCGTGCTGATCTGGTTGAGCGGCTCAGCGGGCGGAGAGTGTGCCACGAGTGCGGGACGATGTATCATGAACGCTTCGATCCGCCCAAGCGAGCCGGAATGTGTGACAAATGCCAGGGAGTCTTGTACCAGCGTAGCGATGACAACGCGGAAACCGTCAGTGCCAGACTTGTAGTCTATGAACGTGCTACTGCACCTCTGTTGTCTTACTATCGCGACCGAGCATTGCTATACGAGGTCGACGGACGTGGCACGCCAGAAGAAGTGTGTCAGCGGATCACCGTGACATTGAAAACCGCGCAAGCGGCGCACCTGTCATGATTTTTCTCAAGTCTCCGCAAGAAGTCGCTCTCATGCGTGTGGCGAATCGCGTGGTAATCGAGATCTTGGCCGAGTTGCGAGAGCGCGTTCGCCCTGGCATCTCAACCGGAGAGATCGACCGGATTACTACTGAGTTAATCCGGCAGAAAGGTGTCCGTTCTGCCTTCAAGGGATACCAGATACGCAATGGGACAGTCCCATTTCCGGCGACGATTTGTGTTTCACTCAATGACGAAGTGGTCCATGGCATTCCCTCAGCCCAACGGATCGTACGAGAAGGGG
The DNA here is from genome assembly GCA_041487975.1 of Binatia bacterium. GTDB lineage: Bacteria > Desulfobacterota > Binatia > Bin18 > Bin18 > JACQEL01. Next base: position 11,306 of record JBGPOI010000002.1, read on the forward strand.
ATGTCGTGAGCTTGGATTTCGGGGTCGTCTACCGGGATTTCTACGGAGATGCGGCCCTCACCTTCGCTGTTGGTGAAGTCAGCGAGCACGTGCGGCATCTGATCGAGACCACTGCTGCGGCATTGGAAGAAGGCATTGCCCAAGCCCGCGTTGGCAATCGTTTAGGAGACATCTCTGCGGCCGTTCAGGAGAGAGCTGAGCGAGAAGGATTTTCTGTCGTGCGTGAGTTTGTCGGTCATGGCATCGGTAGGCGCATGCACGAAGACCCTCCCGTTCCTAATTATGGCGCGCGTGACCGTGGTGTGCGGCTGCGTGAAGGAATGGTCTTGGCCATAGAACCGATGGTCAATGCCGGCGGGGCCGAAGTCGTACTGAAGAATGATGGCTGGACTGCTGTCACTCGAGATGGAAGCCTGTCTGCACATTTTGAGCGTTCTGTTGCTATTACCGAGAGAGGGCCCGAGGTGTTAGGCTTGCCGTCACTCTAGTCGAGAGCGTATTATTGACCACGAGGGATAATCACTGTGAAAGTACGTGCTTCAGTGAAGTGTATCTGTCGTAAATGTAAGATCATTCGGCGCGCCGGGGTGGTTCGAGTGATCTGTGAAAATCCCCGGCATAAGCAGCGGCAGGGATAACGTTGCTAGCGTAAAGTGGAGGAAATCCTATGGCGCGCATCGCAGGAGTTGAGTTGCCGCGCAACAAGCGAGTGGAGATCGGTCTCACGTATATTTACGGGATCGGGCGAGCGACGTCCTTAAAGATCCTTGCTGGGGCTGGCGTCTCTCCGGAGAAGAAAACCGATGCTTTAACAGATGACGAAGTAGTCAGCATCCGTAGAGTGCTTGATCAAGGATACCGGGTCGAAGGAGACCTGCGTCGTGATAATGCGAACCATATCAAGCGTTACATCGACACTGGATCGTACCGAGGGCTGCGACACCGACGGAACCTGCCGGTGCGAGGACAGCGGACGCGAACGAACGCACGCACGCGCAAAGGCCCTCGCCGTACCGTAGCTGGCAGGAAGCAAGCCCCAGGACCGAAGTAATGGAGTATAAGGAGACGATTCATGCCGAAAGCCGGTGAGCGCCCGACGCAGCGGAAGAAGAAGGTCAGAAGAGCGGTTCCTGAGGGGATTGTGAACATCCACTCCACCTTCAACAATACCATTGTGACAATTACTGATCCGCAGGGAAACGTCGTGGCGTGGGCGAGCGCCGGGACGGTAGGCTTCAAAGGGTCTCGCAAAGGGACTCCGTTTGCTGCGCAGGTGGCGGCGGAGAGCGCGGCGCGTAAGGCAGCCGACGCCGGTATGCGTAGCGTACAAGTGCAAGTGAAAGGACCAGGAGCTGGGCGAGACTCTGCTCTGCGTTCTTTGCAGGCGGCTGGGTTTGCCATCAGCATCATCCGCGATGTAACCCCGATTCCGCACAACGGCTGCCGCCCTCCGAAGCGTCGGCGGGTGTAACCTTTGTCTCGTAAAGCGAGAGGAAGTATCATGATCGTATACCATAATGCAGGGATGATCTGAAAGGCCAGGAGGTTTTGTGGCACGATACATTGGACCAGTCTGCCGCTTGTGCCGGCGGGAAGGCATCAAGTTGTTTCTCAAGGGTGAGCGGTGCTACACGGACAAGTGTGCGATCGAACGGCGCAGTTACCCACCTGGACAGCATGGACAGGGACGAAGCAAGTCCACAGAATACAGCTTGCAGTTGCGGGAAAAACAAAAGCTCAAACGAATCTATGGTGTACTGGAAAGACAATTTCGGCGTGTTTTTGCGCTAGCCGAGAGACGAAGGGGGATTACCGGTGAGAATTTGCTCCTCTTGTTGGAGAGCCGTCTCGACAACATGATCTACCGTATGGGATTCGCACCCTCACGCTCCGAGGCCCGCCAATTGGTGCGCCATGGCCATTTCTTGGTCAATCAGCGACGGGTCACTATTCCTTCATACCTCGTGAAACCCGGAGATGAAGTTCTGGTCCGCGAGTCGAGCCGCAAGATCGTTCGTATTCAGGAGTCACTCGAACTGGCCCAGAGGCGTGGCGTCCCTGAATGGCTTGAGGTCAACAAAGACACGTTTGCTGGACGCGTGCGCGCACTGCCCACACGCGCGGAACTCACCTTACCGATCAACGAACAACTCATCGTTGAACTGTATTCGAAAGTGTAATTGAGCGGTCTGGTCTCGGAAGGATCTGATCTCAACACAAAAAGAGGAATCTGCATGCAGGAGAGTTGGAGGGACCTGAGTAAGCCTAAGGGTATCGAGGTTGAGGAAGAAACGTTGACCCCAACCTACGGTCGGTTCTTCGGCGAACCGTTCGAGCGAGGGTTCGGTACAACCTTAGGCAATGCGATCAGGCGCGTACTGCTGTCTTCTCTATCCGGTGCTGCCATCACGAAGGTACGGATTCAGAATGTGCTGCACGAATTTTCCACGGTTCCTGGAGTGACCGAGGATGTCACGGACATTCTCCTCAACCTCAAAGAGGTGCGTTTCCGTCTCCGTGATAGCGAAACTGAAACCGCGCGGCTGGATGTCCGCAGCGCAGGAGAGGTGACCGCCGCCGCGTTAATAGTTGGTCCACGGGCAGAAATTCTCAATCCCGGAACCCACTTAGCATCATTGGGAAAAGATGCGCATCTTGAGTTGGAAGCGATTATCAGCCGCGGTCGTGGCTATGTGACCGCAGAGCGACATAAGTCTGAAGAAGACCCATTGGGAACAGTCCCTCTGGACGCCGCATTTTCGCCGGTACGGAAAGTTAACTTTACCATCACGAATGCCCGGGTCGGGCAGCGCACTGATTATGAGCGTTTATCTTTGGAGATTTGGACCGATGGGAGTATGAGGCCGGAGGAGGCGCTTGCTTCGGCAGCTCGTGTACTGCAGGATCAATTGTCAATCTTTGTGATCGGTGCTGCTGAAACAGGAGAATGGTCACCTGAAGTGGGCGAGGTTCCTTCCGCGACCGTCAACGAAAATCTCCTGCGGCCGATTGAGGAACTGAACCTCTCGGTACGCTCGGCCAACTGTCTCCAGAGCGCGGATCTCCGCTATGTTGGGGAGTTAGTGCAAAAAACTGAGGCAGATCTTTTGCGGACAAAGAACTTTGGCCGCAAATCCCTCAACGAGATTAAGGAGACTCTGCACAATATGGGGCTTGAGCTAGGAATGCAGTTAGAGAATTTCCCCTCGCGTGAAGAACTCGAGCGCCGCCGTATCGCTGAAGAAAGAGATCTGAGCTGAGCCACCGCTGTGAAGAAGGATACCTGAAGTCATGCGACACCTCAAAGCCGGACGGAAACTCAACCGTACTGCTGCGCACCGTAAGATGTTGATGCGCAATTTGGTCAAGGCGCTCATCTTGCGAGAACAAATCCGCACGACCGATGCGAAAGCCAAAGAGCTGAGACGTTGGGCGGACCGCATGGTCACCTTAGGCAAGAAAGGCACTCTGCATGCCCGCCGTCTCGCTTTTGCGTATCTCGGAAGCCGTAGACTAGTCCAGCGGTTATTCGATGATGTAACCCCCCGATTTCAAGGGCGTGCTGGAGGTTACACTCGGGTGCTCAAGATCGGGCCGCGTCGTGGAGATGCAGCACCGATATCGTTGGTTGAGTTTACCGTACGAGGAGAAGGAACGACGAGGAAAGCGGAAGAAGCGAAAGGATCTACGTCCTAATCGTAGGCGAACAGAATCGAGGACGTTCTGGTAATGAAGGGGAGGGGCGGTTATCATCTTCTCTCCCTCTGAGTCTCTGATTGGAGTATCACGGCGGTCGCTCGCGATGGCAGAACGGCGCTACAGTTTCCGTTTCAGTCTGCCGGAAGGCTGCGTTATCTTGGTAAGCCTTCTACTCACTTCTTTTCTCGTGTTTCTCTTCGGAGTGTACGTGGGAAAAGAGGTTGAAGCGCATAAAGCCGCTCAGCAAACGAGGACTGCGAGGCTTTCGGTTTCTGCGTCTGGAGAAACAGTTCCCGCCCGACCTGCGAGCGACACTCCCGCTGTGAACTCGCCCTTGCCGGCGGAAAAGCTTGAGGCAGCGCCTGCAGTACCCAATTCTCCGGTGTCCGCTGGGTCGCAAAATTCCTTTTCCTCGTCAGGCACGGTTGCCCCTGTTGCCCCAAAGAAGTCGCCTCAGCCCGCTTTGCCATCAAATCCTATTGCTTCTGCCGCTGTTCCTGCGAAATCCTCTTCTCCTTCACCGGTCTCTTCTGGGAGCTCTGCCGTTGCTGTGTCCAAGCCGCAACCCACTTCGCCGCCAAATCCAGTAGCTTCGGTATCTGTTCCTGCGAAACCCCCTCCTTCTTCACCGCCGACCTCTACAACTTCTGCTGCTATTCCCCCTAAACCCAAGCCTGCTTCTCAGGCGAACACCGCGACTCTTGCACCCCCTGTGACGGCTGTAGGGTCTGAGTTTGATTCTAAAGAGAAAGCCCCGTCTAAACGCTGGGCCGTTCAGGTGCAAGCGACCACGCAGGAAACGGCGGCGCAGAGTGTTGCCAAACAGTTACGCGAACAAGGGCTCTCACCAGTGGTGAGTAAGGTTGAGAGGCAAGGGGAAGTGTGGTATCGGGTACGGGTGGGTAAATTCACGAGCGAAGAGGAGGCCGAGGCTACCGTCTCCCGTTTTCGGCACGAGGGGAAATTTACTCAAGCTTATCCGGTCTTGGAATAAGATAATCATGACCGTGAAGGAGGCTATCGCCCGCGTCGCGGTCGGCTGCGACCTTGTTGAGGATGAGATGGCTGCGGTCATGACCGAAATCATGGATGGTCAGGCAACCCCGGCACAGATCGGCGCGCTCCTGACCGCGCTCCATATCAAAGGGGAGACCGTCGCTGAGATTTCCGGCGCAGCCCGAGTGATGCGAGCGCTGGCCACCCACGTGCGGATAAATCGCCCAGCACTCGACACCTGTGGCACGGGGGGGGATGGGCGCCACACTTTTAACATTTCTACTGCCGCAGCCTTTGTGGCCGCCGCAGCGGGGCTCTGTGTTGCCAAGCACGGCAACCGCGCGATGTCTGGCGCAGTAGGTGGTGCTGACGTGTTAGAGACCCTTGGCGCTCGAATCGAATTGTCGCCGACACAAGTCGAGCACTCTCTGGACAAGATTGGGTTCGGCTTTCTGCTTGCCCCGGCGTTTCACCGTGCCATGCGGCACGCCGTCGGTCCGCGTCGCGAGATCGGTATCCGTACAATCTTCAACCTTTTGGGACCACTGACGAACCCTGCCGGCGCGCGCCACCAGTTGATCGGTGTGTTTGAGCAGCGTTGGGTCGTCCCTCTGGCCGAAGCTTCGGGTCGGTTGGGCAGTACGCATGCCTTGACTGTGCACGGTGAAGACGGACTCGATGAGATCTCCCTCACGGGGCCGACTCTGGTGGCCGAGTGGGGTGCTGGCCAGGTGCATACGTTCACCGTCCGCCCGCAAGAATTCGGCTTTACTCCTTGTTGTCTGGCTGACCTCCAGGTAAAGAGCGCGCAGGAGTCGGCCGATATCATTCGCGCCGTGTTCGCTGGTGTACCTGGTCCGCGACGCGATATTGTATTGCTTAACGCTGGAGCCGCTCTCTACGCTGGAGATGCCGCGCCTTCCCTGGCTGCTGGAGTTGAACTCGCCCGATCGACGTTAGACAGCGGCGCGGCGGCACGTACCCTTGAACGTTTCATCACCTTCACGCAGATGGTGCCGGTGTGATTCTCGACGATATTGTTGCTGCGAAGCGTGTCGAGCTGGCGGCCCGGAAACAGACTATGTCTCTCTCCCAGCTCCAAGCTATGGCGCTGTTCCATGCCACTCCTTTGCCGTTCCTTCGCACCTTGCGTGAGTGGCCGGGCCGGACCATTATCGCTGAGGTGAAAAAGGCTTCTCCTTCCAAAGGGATTATCCGCGAGGACTTTGAACCGCTGAGCCTGGCTCGGACCTATGCGACGTCTGGTGCCGCTGCGATTTCGGTACTGACCGAACGTCAGTTTTTCCAAGGGAGTCTCGACTTTCTGCCTCTGATCCGCGAACAGGTTGCCCTGCCGCTATTGCGGAAAGACTTTCTCTTCGATCCATATCAGGTGTACGAAGCTCGTGCGTTCGGCGCTAGTGCGATCTTGTTGATCGTTGCTATTCTCTCTGACGAGCAGCTCACCGAGTTGAGTGCACTGGCGCGCACGCTGAAACTTGATTGTCTGATTGAAGTGCATGACGAGGCTGAGCTGCGGCGCGCATTCGCTTGCGGGGTGCAACTGCTGGGTATCAACAACCGCGATTTGCGCACTTTTCACACGACGATCGAGACCAGCGAGCGCCTCTTGCGCCTGGTTCCGCCAGAGGTGACCGTAGTGTCGGAAAGTGGGCTCTCTCGCAGTGAGCAGTTATCCCGGCTCGAAGCGCAAGGCGCACGGGCGTTTCTAATCGGAGAAACCCTCATGGCCGCACCTGATCCCGGCGTACCCTTGCGCACCTTGCTGCGAGGCGAAGGGTGAGCGTGCGGGTGAAGGTCTGCGGCGTCACCAGCGTCGCCGACGCAACCCTTGCGGTCCAATATGGAGCTGACCTTATCGGGCTCAATTTTTATCCACCGAGTCCCCGCTGTGTTTCCCTGCCTACTGCGCTGGAAATCCGCGCGGCGATTCCAGAAGGCGTGTGGTGTGTCGGCGTCTTCGTCAATGCGGAACGTGAGTGGGTTGCATCACTTGCCGGACAACTGGCTTTTCAGGCTATTCAGTTCCACGGCGATGAGGAAGAGGCTGACCTGCGGGGATGGTCCTGCGCGACCATCAAAGCGGTGCGCGTGCGTTCAGACGAACCGTTCCCAGAGTGGGAGCAATTCCCGGCTGACTACCTCCTCCTTGACACGCACAGGCCTGGACGATACGGGGGAACAGGTGAGGCGTTTGTCTGGGAGCGTGCGGCAGCTTTGCCGCCTCAATGTCTGAGCCGGCTGATCTTGGCCGGTGGCCTTACCCCCCAGAACGTGGCCACGGCGGTGCGAGCGGTGCGGCCGTGGGCTGTCGATGTTGCGAGCGGAGTCGAGTCCGCCCCAGGCCGCAAAGATCCAGAGAAACTGCGAGCGTTTATTACTAATGCCAAGATTGCCTGATGCCTCCGGTCACTTTGGCCCCTACGGAGGGCGTTACGTGGCGGAGACCTTGATGCCGGCGCTGATTGAGCTGGAAGAGGTCTATCGCCGTTGTCGGCGCGACCCGGAATTCCAGCGCGAACTGCGCGCCTTGCTCCATGACTACGTCGGCCGGCCTACTCCGTTGACGTTTGCCGAGCGCCTGACGCGGCGATTAGGGGGGGCGAAAGTCTACCTGAAGCGCGAAGACCTGTGTCACACCGGCGCGCACAAGATTAACAACACCCTCGGTCAGGCGCTGCTGGCCAGGCGAATGGGCAAACCGCGACTGATTGCCGAAACCGGGGCCGGGCAGCACGGCGTGGCCACTGCCACCGTTGCCGCGCTCTTCGGCCTGGAGTGTGAAGTATTCATGGGCAGCGAGGACGTTGCTCGGCAAGCGCCCAATGTGTTCCGCATGCGCTTGCTAGGGGCGAAGCTGCACGAGGTCACGACCGGCACTCGCACTCTTAAGGATGCGATGAATGAGGCGCTACGCGACTGGATCACCCAGGTCGCGAACACTTTCTATATAATTGGCACGGTCGCTGGCCCCCATCCCTACCCCATGATGGTGCGCGACTTCCAAGCGGTAATTGGCCGCGAGGCCAGGAAGCAGGTGCGCCAGCGCGAAGGGCGCTTGCCGGACTATCTGCTCGCCTGTGTCGGCGGTGGCAGTAATGCCATAGGTCTGTTTACCGCTTTTCTGGCAGACCCGGGAGTGCGTATGATCGGTGTCGAGGCCGGCGGCCTGGGAGAAGGAAAGAATGCGGCGTCGATCTCCGCAGGCCACGTCGGCGTGTTACACGGCAGTAAGAGCTACGTCCTGCAAAATGAGACCGGCCAGATCCGTGATACGCACTCACTCGCGCCAGGGCTGGATTATCCGGGGGTCGGTCCGGAATTGAGTTACTTGCACGACCAGCATCGGATAGATTGTGTCACAGTAAGTGATAATCAAGCGGTGGAGGGTATGAGACTGCTGGCCGAGACCGAAGGGATTATCCCCGCTCTCGAGAGCGCCCATGCGGTTGCCTATGCCACCACCTTGGTGCCGCGGCTGCACCCCGACCAAATCGTCATCCTCAACCTTTCCGGGCGTGGGGATAAAGACCTCCCGGGGGTTGCCCGCTTCCTCGGAGAACTGCACTAAGTATATGACGCGCATCTCGGAAACGTTTGCTGCCCTGCGGAGCCGCGGCGAAGTCGCGCTCATCCCCTATATCACTGCCGGCGATCCTGATCTCGCCACGACCTTTCACTTGGTTCACGAACTGGCGCGGCAGGGAGCCGACCTAGTCGAATTGGGAGTCCCATTTTCCGACCCCATGGCCGATGGTCCCACCCACCAGCGAGCGGCCGAACGGGCTCTACGGAGCGGCACCTCGATCGCGCGCGTGCTCGACTTGGCGCAGAATCTGCGCCGGACCCTGGCCGTGCCGCTGATCCTGTTCACCTACTACAATCTTGTCTTCCGCTACGGTGGCGAACGGTTTGCCCGTGATGCGCGACAGGCCGGGGTTGATGGGGTCTTATGCGTGGACCTGCCGCCCGAAGAAGCGGACGAACTCAAGCGTGAGACCGACCGGCAAGATCTGGACCTGATCTTTCTACTTGCGCCGACCAGTTCCCTTTCCCGGGTGCGCACTGTGCTCACCCGGGCGCGCGGGTTTGTTTACTATGTGGCAGTGACCGGCGTAACTGGCGCTCGCGCCACGCTCCCGCCCGACCTCAGCGAAATGGTGCGGCGAATACGAGCCATCTCGCCGGTGCCGGTGGGCGTAGGGTTTGGCATCTCTTCCCCCGAACAAGCTGCCGAGGTAGCGAGTGTGGCAGATGCGGTGATTGTCGGCAGTGCGCTCTCGCAGATCATCGAGACCCATGGTGGCCAACCAGACCTGGTTGAGCGAATAGGCGTGTTCGCCGGCAGTCTCAAACAGGGGATTCGTAACAGGAATCGTCAGCCGGTAACTTCCTCACTACCTGAGTGAGGAGTAGTATCCCTAACTTTCTCCATAGGCCTGCTTCCGGTATTGCATGGAGGTTGCGCACGTTATTGACGGGACCACCCAGCGCATGGCAAGAAGGCATAGAACGTCTTGAGGCAAGACCCGCCGTGCCGGCCCAACATTATTTTCAACAAAAGAGGTTGTGAGAAAGATCAATCCGGAAACCGCCGGGATCGGCCACACAAGGAGAAAGTCATGGCTGCGCGCGAACTGAGGCGGGTACAGGAAGAGGCTGACGCGATCTGGCTCAAATGTTCAAATTGCCAGGAGATCCTCTTCCGCAAAGAGGTTGAACGGCGCCTGTTTGTCTGCCCTAAGTGCGACACTCATCTGCGCCTCACCGTTGAACAGCGTCTGCTGATAGTTGTTGACCGCGGCTCGTTTGTTGAACACGATGCCGCGTTGCGTTCCGGTGATCCGTTGCATTTCATTGACCGTAGACCGTACGCGACCCGGCTGACCGACGCCCGGAGTAAAACCGGGCGAGAAGAGGCGGTGGTCTGTGGCGTGGCGACCATCGTGGGGCGGCCGGTGGCGCTCGGACTCTTTGATTTTGCTTTCTTCGGTGGGAGCATGGGATCGGTGGTCGGCGAAAAACTCACCCGCATTATTGAGCACGCGCTGGCCGAACGGTTGCCGGTGATGTTCTTCTCCGCTTCAGGTGGAGCCCGGATGCAGGAAGGGGTGCTGTCCCTCATGCAGATGGCCAAGGTCAACATGGCGCTGGGGCGTCTGCGTGCCGCCGGTCTGCCCTATCTTTCTGTGATGACCGATCCCACGACTGGTGGGGTTGCTGCTTCGCTGGGCATGCTTGGCGATATCAACCTGGCCGAGCCCCAAGCTCTGATCGGCTTTGCTGGACCACGGGTCATCGAGCAGACGATCCGTGAGAAACTTCCCCCGGGATTCCAACGCGCCGAATTTTTACTGGACCATGGTATGGTCGATGTCGTAGTCGAGCGCAAAGACCTGCGCCGTGTCCTCGCCCAGTTCCTCGGTCTCCTGTGCGACTGAGCGAGCGGGAAGGGCACCCGCTATATGTTCCCACACTATCGCGTATGCTGACCTATCACGAGACGCTAGACTGCTTGTACCATCTCGAAGTCGAGCGCATGGATCTCAAGCTCGAACGGGTGGCTGCGGCGTTGCAACTGTGCGGCTCCCCGCAGCTTCGCTTTCCTGCCCTCCACATTGCTGGCACGAACGGGAAGGGATCAACCGCGGCGCTACTACACGCCGTGCTCAGCGCCGCTGGCTATCGGGTCGGTCTGTTTACCTCTCCTCACTTGATTGATTTCTGCGAACGTATCCGCTTGGGTACTGAGTGCATCGGCGAGCAAGACGTTGTTGACGAGGTCGCCGCGATTCGCGCACGTGTCGAACCGGCTGGCATTCGACTGACTCCCTTTGAAATGATGACCGCCCTGGCATTTTGCGCCTTCGCCCGTGCCCAACTCGATGTGGCGGTGGTCGAGGTCGGCTTGGGTGGCCGGCTGGACGCTACTAATGTGCTGTCCCCGCTGGTGTCGGTGATCGCCAGTATCGGCTTGGACCATCAGGCGTATCTCGGCGCGACCCTGGCCGACATTGCCCGCGAGAAAGGCGGGATCATCAAGCCAGGCGTGCCGGTCGTTATCGGTGAGGTTGATGCGGAGAGCTGCGGCATTCTGTGTAATCAGGCGCGGCATGCTGGTAGCGCCGTATATGTGTATGGCCAAAATTTCACAATGAGTGATTGTTCGAGCGAGGAGATTATTTACCAAGGGTTGGTGTGGCGGTTAGCGAACTTGCGCTTAGGGCTGCGCGGTCGTTTTCAACACCAGAATGCGGCAGTGGCCCTGGCGGCGCTGGAATTGATCCGTGCAGCCTTTCCGGTCTCTGAAGACAGCCTTCGCCTCGGGCTCCGCACTGTGACTTGGCCCGGCCGATTGGATGTGGTATCTGAGCGTCCGTTGGTGGTGCTTGATGGGGCACACAATCCGCAAGCCATCGAGACCCTGAGTGCTGAGTTGCCCAGCCTCCTACAGGGGAGGCGGGTGAAGTTGCTGTTTAGTGTGATGCGCGACAAAGACTGGCAAGCGATGGTTCCCATGCTGACCCGGATAGCGGATGAGGTAGTGGTAACTCGCGTCCAGCAGGTGCGAGCAGAAGATCCTGCCGTATTGCAAGCGGCTTTTGCCCCGTTTTGTCCCGTGCGTGTGGTCAGGGATGCCCGAGAGGCGTGCCAGCGACTTATGACTGAGGCTGGATCGGACGATGCCGTGGTCGTCTGTGGCTCGTTATTCCTGATCGGTGAAGTCTACTCCCTTTTTGCTCCAGCCGGTGCGCCTTTCTTCCCGCGCGTACGGAAGGGGAGGAAGTAATGCGGCAGATCGGCAGTCTCGTCCTGCTGTTGCTAGCGCTGTTGGTCTCCTTCCGGTGCTGGGCTCAGACCCCCGCAAAGGAACAAGAACAAGTACGGGTCAAAGCCGATTCGCTCTCCTATGAAGAACAGAGCGATACCGTCACCGCGACAGGTAGCGTCGTGGTGACAAAGGGAGAGACAACGGTTAACGCTGACACGATCGGGGTCAACCGGGCGACCAACGAGGTGACCGCTCAGGGCAACGTCGTGCTGAAGGATCCCCAGGGAGAGATTAACGCCGACACCCTGCACTTGGAAATGGAGAACGAAACGGGGGAGGCGACCAATGGCACGGTTCGCCTCCCCCGCAACCAGTACATTCTTACCGGCCAGACTCTGCAGAAATCTTATGGTCAAAGTTATCATATCGAGAACGGCGCGTTGACGACCTGCCAATGCAACGACTTCCGCAAGGCCGACTGGAGCATTGGTGGGAAGACGATTGACGTCACTCTGCGCGGCAAGGGTGAAGTATCCGACGGGATATTCCGAGTGCGAGATATCCCGATTTTTTACTTGCCCTATGGCACTGTCTCGGTGAACAATGATCGGCAGAGCGGGCTGCTGTTCCCAGCCTATGGATTCTCCAGCTCGCGTGGGTTTGTGTGGCAACAACCTTTTTATTGGGATATTAGCAAGAGTCAGGACATGACCCTGACAACAGACTTGGAGACCTCAGCGCGGATCGGCCTCTGGGGGGAGTATCGCTATGCCCCCAACGAGCAAACTGAGGGACAATTAGCGGCCTCATACTTTAACGAACAAATCCGCGGTCCCGCGACTACGAGCACGCCAGTGGATCGCTGGAGCATGACCGGTACTCACCGCCAGACTCTAGCCGACGACCTGCGCCTGTACAGCGATCTGTTTTTTGTCAGCGATGACCTCTTCCTGCGCGAGATCAACCACCATGCGCTTGATTTATCTTCCGTTGAAGACTCGACTGATTTCTTACTCCGCACCCGTCGCTTCACTGACTCCCACGTGGGCGGGGTCAAGACTTGGGCAAATGCGCTGTTGCGCACGGAGGCGAGCTATTATCAAGATCTGCAGCAGGAGCAAGACTCTGCCTTCCAGGTATTGCCGCGCATCCAATTTCAGGGGCAACAGCGTTTTTGGCAGGACCGCCTCGAGGCCGGCATTGCGATCGATGGTGCGAACTTCTACCGTAATCAGGGCTACGCCGGGCAGCGTCTCGATTTAGCGCCCTCGGTCGCCCTGCCGTTTCACTGGGAAGATTATGCCTTCGGTGCATTGCACGTAGTTGGCCGCGAGACTGCTTATCACCTCACTTCGGAGGAGCAGGGACAACCAGCCTTGCCGCAGCCGGGCCAGTTACATGGCGATCGCACTCGCGAGATCGTGCAGTTCGATGCCCAGATTGGTACCCGCTTGTCGCGGGTCTTTGATGTTGGCTGGGGTCGGCTCCTCAAGTTACAGCACGTCGTCGAACCAGAGGTCACTTACTTCTACGTTCCGTTTGTTGAGCAGGAAGATCTGCCCCTCTATGACTCGCTCGACCGTATCAACAAGCGCAATCTGCTGGTCTACGGAATTTCCAATCAGCTCCTAGGCAAATTTGCTACGACTCCTATCACCGATGGGAGTGGGCAGAGTGAGCCGCAAACTGAGGTTCGGGAGCTTGCCCGCTTGAGGGTGACTAACGCCTATGATCCGACTCGCAGACTCAGCGAAGGTCAGAATCATTTTTCTGACGTGGACGTCTACGCCCGTTTGACTCCGCTTCCATATACGACTTTTACGTTTGACTCGACCTATGATGTGGGAAAAGGAAATGTGATTACGACGCGGGCCGGAGCGTTCGTGCGCGACCCGCGCCCGCTGCCGCCTACTACCCCATTGTTGCAACACTTGCAGCGTAGTACCACTGTCGGGGTGTCCTATCGAGCCACGAGCGAGCGCCTCGTCAAACAATTTGACCCGTCCAGTAGCATCGATCCTCCCAACGAAGTCGATGCGAATATCATTTTTCGTCTCAATGAGGCGTTCACCGGTTCGTATATCGGCCGGTACGATCTCAACACCACCTCCTTTATCGGGAACCGCTATTTCGTCCGCTATTTCTCACCGCAGCACTGCTGGTTTGTGGATTTCGGAATTATTGATAAGGTGAACCCGCGCGAATTTGAGTTTCGTTTCATGTTGACACTGGTTGGGTTGAGTTCTTCTGGACACACGGCATTTTGAAAGGGTTGCTTTTCCCGCACGCTTCAGCGAAATTGGCTCTCCAGGAGGATTGTAAGATGATCGAAGCGGGCATCGTTGGTGGCTCGGGCTACTCGGGTGGGGAGTTGCTCCGTATCCTACTGCAGCACCCTTCGGTGCGTGTCAAATGGGTTACCTCGCGCGGAGACAAGAAGCTCGAACACATCCACCGCAACTTTTACGGTATGGGCCTGGAATTCATTTCTTTGGAAGAGGCTCGCGGCGCAGACGTCGTCTTTCTGTGTACGCCCTCCCGTGAATCGATGCTGCATGCTGGCCGGTTTCTTGACCAGGGAACTAAAGTGATTGATCTGGGGTCGGATTTCCGCCTGAAGAACCGAGAAATGTTTGAGACAGTCTACAAGACTGCACACACCTGCTGGGAGTTGGTCGGCGAGGCCCCGTACGGTCTCACCGAACTGCGACGCGAAGAAATCAAGGGTGCACGTCTTATTGCCAACCCTGGCTGTTTTGCCACCGCCATGATCCTGGGGCTAGCACCATTGGTGAAAGAAAAACTCATCGACCTCGATCATCTTGTGGTCGATGGAATGTCAGGCACGTCCGGCGCGGGAGCGCAACCGGAAACCCAAAGCCAGCATGCCGAGATTGGCAACTCGGTCTTTGCCTATAACGTTGTCGATCACCGTCACACTTACGAAGCGGAGCAAGAACTGTCCACCTTGACTGGAGAGAGAATCGGGATTCACTTCACTCCGTTCTATACCCCGTTCTCTCGTGGCATCCTGGCGGCCTGCCACGGCTTCATTGCTGAACCGCTCGACCGTGGGCAGGTGCTTGATCTCTTCAAAGACTTTTACCAGGGCCACTACTTCATCCAGATCCTCGACATGGAAAAAGACCCGAAGGTCTCCTGGCAATATCTTCCCTATCCCAGTGTTGCGACGCTGGCCGGCTCGAACTTTTGCCAGATCGGCGTCGATGTGGATAATAAACGCGGTAGGGTGGTGGTCTTTTCGGCGCTCGACAACCTGGTCAAGGGAGCGGCCGGGGCGGCAGTGCAGAATATGAACGTTATGTTTGGTCTGGCTGAAGAGATCGGTCTGACGATGCTGGGGATGCATCCGTAATGTGGGTTGGCGATTGCGGATCGTGGAATAACCCGGTTTGATGCAAGCGACTAAATATTATCCTGCCCCGGCGTTGGCGGAGATGCTGGCCGATCTCCGACGCCAGGGCAAACGGGTTGTCTTTACCAACGGTTGTTTTGACCTCTTGCACCCGGGACACATCTACCTACTTTCTCAAGCAAAATCCTTAGGAGAGGTGCTGGTTGTGGGAGTGAACAGCGACGCCTCGGTTAAACGGCTCAAAGGCGCGCAACGGCCAATCCTGAGTGAGACCGAGCGGATCCTATTGCTGTCCGCGCTAGAGGTGGTCGATTACGTCACGACCTTCAGGGAAGACACGCCCCTGGAGTTGATCCGTCTGCTCCGACCGCAGGTTCTCGTCAAGGGGGGAGACTGGAATCTGGAAGCTGTGGTTGGCAGAGAAGTCGTTGAGGAGGAGGACGGGAAAGTCGTGCTGATTTCCTATCAAGCAGGGTTTTCCACCACTGATATTATCGAGCGCATTCTGGCGATCTACGGGGCGACGGAAAAGTGCGATCCCTTGGGTAAGCCGCAATCTGCGCTCTGCAATCCGCAATCGTAAACGTCCCGCCTTGCCGCAGAGTGGGCGGTGTGTTACACAAAAGCCCCTTCAGGAGGATACTTGTGGCACGTATTTGTGAGGTCTGTGGGAAGCGCCCGTCGGTGGGCCATAATGTCAGTCACGCCAACAACAAGACCAAGCGCCGTTGGCTGCCGAACTTGCAGCGGGTGAAAGCGAAGGTGGGTGGAACCGTCAAACGCCTGCGCGTCTGCACCCGTTGCATCCGTTCAGGGTGGGTCAAAAAGGCAGCCTAATTTTTTCTCGCTCTTTCTGAGCAATAGACAAAAATGAGGGTGAAGGCTTTGCTGGATTCTCGCTCTTCCGGAGCGTTTCTCCCCCTAGCCCTCTCCGGCAACGGAAGAGGCTCCTCTTCTGTTGCTGTTATTGACTCGTGCGACCTTGACCACGCCGCGCACCCGCCCCAGGTTGCGCATGACCCGCTGTAAGTCCTCGGCGCTCGCCACCATCACCTCGAAGACATTCAGTGCGCGCTTGTCTGGCAGCGTGCGGACGTCTGCACTGGTGATATTGATGCCCGCCGCGCTGATGGCCTTGCTCATCGCCGCCAGCAGACCGGGTCGATCCTCGCACAGCACCTCGACTTTGATTGGTCGTAGGTGTTCTGTGCCATTATCCCAACTCACCGTTATATGACGCTGGGGGTCGCTGTCCAAAAGGCGCGGGCATTCAGTGGTATGAACCGTCACGCCTCTGCCTCGGGTGATCACCCCGAGGATACGCTCCCCGGGCAGTGGGTTGCAGCAACGGCCAAAACGGATGAGTACGTCGCCCACGCCTCCTACCCGTACCCCGCTTCTGTCCTCACGCGGGGTCTTCTGACGGATTTTATCTAGCTCGGCTGCATCGGCGGCCTGCCCTAAATGCGGCTCGTCGTGATGAGGAACAAAGTGTGAGAGTACGTTCCCGACCGTGATCTGACCGTAACCAATGGCCGCGAGAAGGGTTTCTTCGTCCTTCAGGCTCAGTGCCTTGAGTGCGGCATCGAGTGTGTCTTGCTTACGCAGGGCGGCAAGATCAAGGTGGTAACGCGCCAATTCGCGTTCCAGTAACTCATGCCCTAAAGCCACACTGCGCTCGCGCTGCTGGGCCTTGATCCACTGGCGGATACGCGCTTGGGCTTTGGAGGTCTTGACGATTTTCAGCCAGTCTTTGCCTGGGGTCTGCTGTGGGGTGGTGATAATCTCAATGGTGTCGCCGTTCTGCAACTGATAACGTAAAGGGACAAGCCGGCCATTCACCCGGGCACCAGTACAGTGGTTGCCGACCTCAGAGTGAATCCGATAAGCGAAGTCAATGACCGAGGCACCCTGGGGAAAGTTGTACAAGTCTCCCTTGGGGGTAAAGACGTAGACTTCCTCGGTGAACAGATCTTCTTTGACGGTGTGCAAGAACTCCTGGGGATCCTTGAGTTGTTGTTGCCACTCCACAAGTTGGCGGAGCCAGGCGAAGCGCTGGGCGTCCTCCAGACCACGACCGCCCTCTTTGTATGTCCAGTGAGCGGCGATACCTTCCTCGGCAATCCGATGCAT
Organism: Binatia bacterium; assembly: GCA_041487975.1. Taxonomy (GTDB): domain Bacteria; phylum Desulfobacterota; class Binatia; order Bin18; family Bin18; genus JACQEL01. Next base: position 28,303 of record JBGPOI010000002.1, read on the forward strand.
CTCGCGGGTACGAATCTGCACTTCGATGCGCTCGCCATACGGGCCGATCACCGTGGTGTGGAGCGACTGGTACAGATTGGCTTTGGGGAGGGCGATAAAGTCTTTGAAGCGACCGGGGACCGGCTTCCAATGGCTATGGACAATCCCCAGGACTTCGTAACACTCGCGCACCGAGTCCACCAGGATGCGGAATGCGACCAGGTCGTAAATCTGGCTGAAGAGCAGGTTCTGTGACTGCATTTTTTGATAGATCGAGTAGAAGTGCTTGGGCCGACCGTACACCTCCGCAGTAATCCCTGCCTCAGTTAACTTCTGTTGCAGAATGGTGATGACCTCAGAGATGTAGCGCTCACGTTCAGCCTTTTTCTTAGCCACATCCTGTTTGAGCTGCGCGTACACTTCAGGGTGGAGGTAGCGCAACGCTGTATCCTCGAGTTCGCTCTTCAGCCAGTAGATCCCCAAGCGATGGGCCAACGGCGCATAGATCTCGAGCGTTTCCTCGGCGATCTCATGTTGTTTTGCCTCGCGTAGGTAGGAGAGCGTTCGCATATTATGCGCTCGGTCAGCCAACTTGATCAGGATCACACGGATGTCGCGCGCCATGGCGATGATCATCTTGCGGAAATTCTCGGCCTGGCGTTCTTCACGCGTGGTAAAGTTGATCTGGCTGATCTTGGTCACTCCATCCACTAGGGCGCCAATCTCCGGGCCGAACTCTTTCTCAATTTGCTTCTGCGTGGTGAGCGTATCCTCGACTGTGTCATGCAGCAGACCGGTCACCACGCTCGGGACATCAAGCCTCATATCGGTGATGATCTTGGCCACCTCGACCGGGTGGACGAAGTACGGTTCGCCGGAGAGACGCTTTTGCCCTTGATGCATGCGCTCGGAGAAGTCGTAGGCCCGCGCGATGAGGTTGGTGTCTGCCTCGGGGTGGTAGGTGCGCACTTTATCGACGAGTTCGCCTAGCGTCATACCATTTTCCTTCCCTGCGTGGTTGGGGAAGTAGACAGTACAGCGGCCGTGTGCGCCTGTATGAGCCGCGACACCCGGGCACGTTCGGCTGCAATAATCCCCTGTAAAACGGCGACAGCCCGCTCCACCTGATCGTTCACCAGCCAGTAGTCATAGGAGAACAACTCACCCGCCTCCTCTCGGGCGCGCTGCAAGCGTCGGCTAATGACCTCTTCAGGGTCAGTTGCACGCCCGCGTAACCGACCCTCTAATTTTTGCCAGGAAGGTGGCAAGACGAAGATAGACACTGCCTCAGCGTAGGTTGCCTTTAGCTGCCGCGCGCCCTGCACATCGATATCCAGTAGTACGTCGTATCCATGGATGAGCGCCTCGTCCAAGGGATCTCGAGCTGTGCCGTAGCGGAACCCGTGCACATTGGCCCATTCGGCAAACGCACCAGCCGCCTGTAGATGAATGAACTGGTCTTCGCTGACAAAGTGGTAATCTCGACCGTCCATCTCGCCTGCTCGGGGGGGCCGAGTGGTGTACGAGATTGACAAGCGCAGATCTAGTACCAAGTCGAGGATCTGGCGCGACAGTGTGGTTTTGCCCGCCCCAGACGGAGCGGAAATAATGAAAAGAATACCCCGCCGTAAGAAGGCAAAGAGTTGATCGGCTTCGTCCGACATAAAATTTACTCTACATTCTGCACTTGTTCCCGCAGTTTTTCTACCTCCTCTTTTGCCGCAACCACCAGATGACGAATGGCGGTATCATCCGCCTTTGCTCCGACGGTGTTGATTTCGCGCTGCACCTCCTGCAGGAGGAAGTCAATGCGCTTCCCGACGGGATCATGGCTGCGCAGGGTCTCAGCCAAGGCTCCCAGGTGACTTTGTAGGCGGACGAGTTCCTCGGTAATGTCGCCCTTCTGGGTGAGAGTCACGACCTCTTGGAGGAGGCGACTCTGGTCGAGTGCCACTCCTTGAAGCGAACTGGTTACCTGTTCCCTCAGTCTCTTGCGCAGCGCCCCTTGTGCTACAGGACTACGCTTTTGAATGGCTTGCCTGGCTTTGTCCAGGACGAGGATCCGTGCACGCAAGTCATGTGCGAGAACCATACCTTCTCGTCTCCGCTGCCGCTCCAGGGTGGCAAGCGCCTGTTGCAGTGCCCGTCCTGCAGCCAGAATCTCGGCTTGCGTGGGTTGTGGTTTTTCCGTTACCTGGAACAACTCCGGCCGGGAGACAAGAAAAGACACGTCGAGTTCTCCCTTGATCCCTAAGTCTCGTTGCAGGCGAACAATCGCCTCGCGATACGCTCGTGCCAGATCCAGGTTAAGGTTTACCGCGTAGGGACGAACTGGTCTGCCAGAGAAAGTGAGCGTCAGATCAATCCTGCCACGTTTGACTTGGGCTTCGATCATCCCCCGCCACTCCTGTTCCCAGGGGAGGAATTCGCGGGGGAGCATCATTTTGACCTCTAAAAAACGGTGATTGACCGCGCGCAATTCGACACTCGCCCGGCCGCCTGGGAATGGGGCGCTGCCACTGCCGTATCCGGTCATGCTCCTCATGGTTTCCTCTCTTGCAGCGCCGCTGTAAGTTCCACCGGGCTCACCGTTGCTGTTCCCACTTTTCCTACAGCGATGCCGGCTGCGTGGTTGGCCAAGATTGTCGCTTCTTCCAGCGTGGCACCTGCGCCCAACGCGAGTGCACACGTAGCGAGCACGGTGTCTCCCGCTCCGGTCACATCAAAGACCTCACGAGCCATCGTAGAGAAATGTTGAGCCCTTCCATGACGCTTAAACAGACTCATCCCTTCTGCTCCTCGCGAGACCAACACGGCCTCGGCTTGCCACAAATCTAGAAGGCGGTCGCCAGCCTGGCGAAGCCCGGTTTCATCACGGATCTCTATCCCAGCAGCCAGTCCAGCCTCTTCCTTGTTTGGCTTGACCAGGCTGGCTCCGCGATAGTGAGAGAAGTTGCGCTGCTTGGGATCGATCAGGTAGATGAAGGAATTGCGTTGGCGCCGGGCGGCAAGAAGGGTCAATAACTCGGCATCAATTGCCCCTTTCCCGTAGTCGGAGACAACCAATACATTGCAGTTATCCAACTGCTGCTGAACAATCGCACGCACCCGTGCCTGTACACGGCCAGCAGGCGCATCGCTCTGTTCACGGTCGAGGCGCACCATTTGTTGCTGACTCTGGTGCTGAGTATAGGCGATGATACGAGTCTTGCTGATCGTGGTTGCCGTCTGGCTAGCAACCACCCCAGCGATCCCCGCGCCAATGCGAGAAAGTTCCTGCAGCAGTCGCCGACCGGCTTGATCTCGGCCCACGATCCCACATGCGGTCACACTCCCACCCAAGGCCCGGACGTTGGCCACGACGTTGCCGGCGCCTCCAGCATGCACGCTCTCCCGTGTGACCCGCACTACCGGTACTGGCGCTTCTGGAGAGATACGCTCCACCTGCCCCCAGATGTAGTGATCAAGCATGAGGTCGCCAATGACCAAAACCCGGACGCGTGGGAAGCGATCCACCCACGCAGCCAAGCGAGATGGCTTCTTCACCGGTTCTCCTAAAAAGACAGAATATGGGAGCCTGAAAACTCTCTCAGTGCATTGCGGCTGTCTATCACTAGCGGACTATGAGCAGCGATCATGGCATAGTCAAAGGTCGAATGGTCCGTCAGCACGGCGATGCAGTCCATGGATCGCAGGGTTGCGGGCGTCAATTCCAGAGAGTGCAGCTGCTGATCGGCGAGTTCAAGCCGCGGGACGTGGGGATCGGAATAGAATATCAGGGCTCCCTTTTCGTGGAGTCTGTGCAGCACCTCCAGGGCAGGAGACTCGCGGATATCGTTAACGTCGCGCTTGTAGGCCACTCCTAGACCCAAGATCTTTGAGCCCTTCAGGCTCTTTTGCTGGTCGTTTAAGGCATCGGCGATCCGACTGACCAAGAAGGTAGGCATCTGGTTGTTGATTTGTCCCGCTACTTCGATGAGTCGGGGTTCAAAGCCCGTCATCTTTGCCTTCCAGGTCAAGTAGTACGGATCGACCGGAATGCAGTGACCGCCCAGCCCTGGGCCCGGATAAAAGGCCATGAACCCAAAGGGCTTGGTTTTGGCCGCATTAATCACCTCCCAGACATTGAGGCCTAGGGTGTGGCACATCAGCGCCATCTCATTAGCCAGGGCAATATTCACACTGCGAAAGGTATTCTCCAAGAGCTTCACTATTTCTGCGGTACTTGGCGAAGAGACGAGGACGACTCGTTCGACGAATTGCTGATAGAGCAAACCTGCCAGTTCTGTACAGAGGGGAGTGATGCCACCGACCACCTTGGGGATATTCCGGGTTGTGTGCATCTTGTTCCCGGGGTCGACGCGCTCGGGGGAGTAAGCCAGAAAAAAATCTTTCCCGACCCGCAGGCCCGATTTTTCTAGGATCGGGAGTACCACTCCTTCGGTGGTTCCCGGATACGTCGTGCTTTCCAAGATCACAAGCTGTCCTGGCTGTAGGTGGTCGCTCACCGCCTCAGCCGCAGCAACGACATACGAAAGATCCGGGTCCTTAGTTTTCCTGAGCGGGGTCGGTACGCAGATACTGACGCTATCTAAATCTTTGATGGCCGCCAGCGCGTGCGTCGCCCGCAGTTTTCCCGTGCCGATAAAAGTCCGAAGAACATCGCTTGGGGCGTCCATTATGTACGAAATACCGGCGTTAATGGACTCGATCCTCTCTTTATCAATGTCGATGCCGGTGACAAGAAATCCTTCTCGGGCCATCTCCAAAGTGAGAGGAAGCCCCACATATCCTAGCCCGATCACTCCTAGGTGAGCAGAGCGATCGACAATTTTGCGTTTCAACTCTTGCCCGAATGCTAATTCGTCTCCTTGTTCTCCGCGCATGACACCTCCTCAAGATCTCTCTTATGGTTCCTACATTGTTCTTGTTTATCGCCAATAGTTATGTATGGAAGGAAGAACCGTCACTCGATAAAGGCAACCCGCCCAAGAGAGCGGGAGGCAAAACTACTGGCCGCAGTCCCCGTCCCGCGCTCTGCCCGTGCCAGTAAAGAGGCCCCTCTACTTTCCCTGGGACTTTTGCGGCTGTTGCTCCGCGCTACCGCTCTTTTCTTGCGCGTCCGTCAACATCGGACGGATGAGCACGAAAACGTTCAGTGATCTTTGCCAGATACTCGACCTCGGTGACTTCTTGGGGATGGATCTGGTGGTAGCGCGTTTGCTGTTCGCGGATCCAGGCGAGATGCGCTTCGATGTTTGCGGTCGTGATTTGTACCCCGAAATCCTCGGGCACTATATGTCCCGGCTCGGGGTAATCAAAGAGACGATCCAGCACAAGATCCCCTAGCTCTTTTTTGAAATGCGAGGATTCCCAATACCACTGCATCTGTTTCCCCTTTTCTCCTGCTGAAGGGACGTCCTCAGTCGTGATACTGGTATACCCCGTGAAGTCCCAAAGGGGAATCCGCTTCTCTTCAGGGTGGGCTGCTGCGTCGGCGGCGAGAATGGCGACCAGGTCTCGCTGCCACTGCTCGAAGAGTGGATACAGGCCCAAGGCCCGTAGTGTTTCCAAATCACGGGCGTGCACCGGAGGAATGAACAAATACAGCTCTATCCCGTCCGCCCGACACTGCTCTACGATTGAGCGCAACAGATCCAGCCGGTCAAGACTGTAAGAGAAGCCGCCATACGTTTCTTCCTTCACCATGTAATGGCGGGTCAGCACTTTGATGAACAAAGCACGATGATCGATCTGGCCGCTTTCTGAACGCGGTGCATGATCTGCCAGGCCGGACTCTGTGTCAGTCGCTTTCTGACCTTTACGGTTGTTGCGCGCGGTTGTCACGGATGAAAGGAAGGTCTGGAAGGACGCCAAGTATTTGAGGTCGCTCAGCCAAGAGTTTGTTCCGGCGAACGGTGAGTCCATGAAATCGCTCCCTATGGCCCGTTTGTCGGAGAACAGCGTGAAATCCAGCCCGAGGACAACGGTCTTGATCCGGTTGGTGGTCCGGGCGAACGCGAAGATCTGAGCGAGTTCGGGCAGACTGGTACCGGGTAGGGCAGCGTTGTACGCCCGTCGCGTTCCCAGGGGGAGGGAGCGTGGGTTTAGCCCAAAGTTGACCCGCGAGGTGCCCAAGAAGATAGTGTCGTAAGTACCTTGTTCGAGGGTACGTGCCTTTACCGTGCGTCCTCCAATCGCCATTACCTCGGTCTTTTCATGGTTGACGCCAGGGATATCGACGAGCGAGAAACGTCCTTCCGGGTCAATAATCAGGTTGCACAACAAGAGAAACGACAGGCCGGCAGAGAGGATAATGGCGTTGATTTTGAGATACGTGACAAATAAGCGCATGAGAGGCGGCCTAAAACTGGAAGTAGAGAAACTCGGTGTTTTCGGCGAGCTGAAAAACTGCCAGCATCAACATGACTGCGAGCACGACCGCCCATGATGGCGTGGGCTTCCACCGCAGCCAGGCGGGTGTCTCGATCGTCGGATCGCGGTAATCGTTACAGGTTGGTTTGAAGCGGCGTGTGAACTCGTACGTGTTTGGCAGAAACCGTGCAACCAGCAGCAGACCGAAGATCCACGCCATACCCAAGAGGGGATCACCGAAAACGGTCGGACTAAGAGTTGCGGCGACAGTGGCTTCGTGCCGCGCGAGAGTAGAGACCTCATTGCCAAAGGGGGCCACTGTCGATGCCACAAAGGGAAGGCCGTGACTCCCTCCCATGGCTTGCAGTATGCTGAGCGCCGTGTCTACATTGTTGGCGCGAAAAAACACCCAGCCTACAACGACAGCCAGGAAGGTCAGCCCGCGCGACAGTTCGCGAGTCCACCAGCGACTGCGCGTCAGGCCAAATTGCTGGCGAAGAGCCTGCCAAGCATGATTGATGACCAAATACCCCCCGTGCAAGCCTCCCCAGATTACGAAGGTCCACCCCGCGCCGTGCCACAGGCCCCCCAGGAGCATAGTGAGCGTCAAGTTGAGGTACCGTCGGACTGGTCCTTTGCGATTGCCGCCGAGTGGGAAATAGAGATAGTCCCGTAGGAAGCGGGATAAGGTCATATGCCACCGTCTCCAGAATTCGATGATGTTTACGGACTTGTAGGGAGAGTAAAAATTGAGTGGCCATTTAATTCCGAACATCATGCCCAGGCCGATCGCCATATCAGAGTAGCCGGAAAAATCGAAGTAGAGTTGAAAGGTATACGCCAACGCTCCTCCCCAGGATTCGAGGAAGGTCAATTGCACCCCGCGAGCGGTGGCGCCAAACACTGAGTTGGCATAGACCGCGACGTTATCGGCTAATACGGCTTTCTTGAACAGGCCCAGGGAGAAAATCGTAATTCCTATCGCCATATTCCTGGCCTTGAAACGGTAAATACGCGGGTTGGCAAACTGAGGAAGCATCTCCTTATGGTGGACGATAGGGCCAGCAAGGAGATGAGGAAAGAAGGTGATAAAGAGACAATAATCGAGGAAGTTGTAGTCTGAGACTTCACCCCGATAGGCATCGACCAAATAGGCGATCTCCACAAAAGTGAAGAAGGATATCCCGAGTGGCAGAACGATCGGGTCGAGGTGGAAGTTCGTGCCGGTAAAGTGGTTCACATTGGTGACAAAGAAGTTTGCATATTTGAAGTATCCAAGCCTGAGGAGGTTGAGGGAGATACAAGCGAACAGAAAAGCTCTCTTGTACGGCGGATACCAGCGCTGGCTGCTAAGAGCGAGGGCAGCGCCATAGTTGAAAAACATGGTGGTGGTGATGATCCACAGATACGCAGGCTCCCACCACCCATAGAAAAAGAGTGAGGTGAACACTAACCAAGCGATTGCGAACCGCTGGCGAACCCCGCCGCCGATCAGAAAGAATCCCAACAGTGTGATCGGCAAGAAGGCGAAAATGAAAGGGTAAGAGTTAAACAGCATGCGATCCGCACTCTAGAATAACGTATAGATAAAAGGTGCAATCGCGGAAGACTGGGCAAATATGAGGAGAATGCCGAGCAGCAGGAGCACGGACACCATCGGGAGCATCCACCACAATTTTCGCTCCCAGAGAAACACAAGGAGTTCTCCCATAATACCGGCCCGACGACCGGCGGCACGAATCCCTTTAGCCATCGGTCTTTCCATCCTTTCGGATCATACAGTTGCCCAACACGAGCGTATCCATCCCGCTTCGCACGAAGGTCAAATACGCCTCGCGCGGTGTGTTCACGATCGGTTCGCCGCGGAGATTGAATGAGGTGTTGAGCACCACCGGTACCCCCGTCGCGTCACCGAAGCGGCGGATCAGATCATAATAGCGTGGGTTCCCGTCCCGCACGACAGTCTGGAGCCTACCTGTCCCGTCCACATGTGTGACAGCCGGGATCACGTCACGTTTTGTCGGCTTCACATCTACCACCAGTAACATGAAACGCGCTGGGTATTGACGTTCGATGCCAGGAGCGTCGAAGTATTCGTGCACCCGCTCGTTGAGGACGGAAGGGGCGAAGGGCCGGTACGGTTCGCGAAACTTGATCTTCGTGTTGACGATATCTTTCATATCGGCGCGGCGCGGATCGGCCAGAATCGAGCGGTGTCCCAAAGCACGAGGACCCCATTCGAATCGGTCCTGAAACCACCCGATCACCTGCCCCTTCACTAATGCCGCGACCGTGCGGTCAAGCAATTGGTCGTCGTCGAGGCGTTCGTATCTGATTCCTTCTCCATCAAGGAACGTGCGGACGGCGGATTCGGCATACCCTGCTCCCCAGAAGGCATGTTCCATGACGAAAGTCCGCGGCTTGCCGAGGAGCGTGTGGTAGGCGTAGAGTGCCGCACCGACCGCGCCACCGGAATCGCCCGCGGCGGGATGGATGTAGATTTCTTCAAAGCCGACATCGCGGAGAATCTTCCAGTTCGCCACGCTATTCAGACCGACTCCGCCCGCAATGCAAAGCCGGGACTCTCCGGTCTCGCGCTGCACCGCGTGTGCCATGTTCAGAAGTAGCTCTTCCGTCACTGCCTGGATGCTGGCGGCGGTATCCGCATAATGCTGGTTACGTCGCGCCTCGGCGTCATACTGAGCGGGCGGCGAACCGAAATACGATGGCCATCCCGAGTCTGCCGTAAAGAATTTGTCGTCCGCTGGGCGTGGGTCGCCGAACAATTGAAGAAATTTTCGGCTGTATGGGGTATGTGTCGAGTGATGAAATGCAAAGTAATCCATATCGAGCCAAAAGCTGCCGTCGGGGAACATTTTGAGAAGCTTATGGACTTTGTCGACGTACCGCGGACGGCCGTACGGCGCCATCCCCATCACTTTATACTCACCTTCATTGACTGCGAAACCGAGGAAGGCGGTGAACGTAGAATAGAGCAGACCGATGGAGTGGGGGAAGCGAATCTCCCGGGGGAGATGGAGTTCGTTGCCTTTCGCCCATCCCATTGTTGCCGTCGCCCATTCACCGACACCATCCACGGTCAAGATGGCCGCACTGTCAAAAGGTGAGCAAAAGAACGCGCTGGCCGCATGCGATAAATGATGGCGCGAGAACAGGATTTTCTCGCGCGGCACACCAAGCTGCTCGGTGATGAGCGCGCTCACCCACAGCTTATCGAGGAGCCAGGTGACCATCGCTTCGCGAAACACCTTCATCGCACGGGGGAACATCCGGAGCGAGGTCATCAAAATGCGCTCGAACTTGACGAAGGGCTTTTCGAAGAAAGCAACGTATTCGAGGTCAGCGGCGGTGATTCCCTCGGCCTCGAGTACATAGCGAATCGCCTGGAGCGGAAACTCGAAGTCGTGTTTTTTTCGCGTGAACCGTTCTTCCTCTGCCGCCGCCACCAACACGCCATCCCTGAGCAGCGCGGCGGCCGCGTCGTGAAAGAAGCAGGAGATACCAAGTATGTACATTGTTAGGATTGTCTTCTTGCTGCCGGCAAAGAAGAGTCGGCGCTCGGCCCTTCGACCCAGAGGCTCTTGCCCGAAGGTGGTCGCAACATGAGGGGATCCTTAAGCAGTTTGACGATGAGGGCGAAGGGAGGGACGATGGTGAAATAGAAGATGAGAAGGAGCAAGCGTGCCTGAAAATTGCCTATGATGCCTGCTATGACTTTCCAACGTGTCCATGCCTTTGCTAGCACCCCTGCCATAGTTCGTCTCAATCTCAAGGTTCTCACCAGACCGTTTGGCTCTTTGCCCGTCACTTGTTTAAATTCTGCTGCCAGCACAGACGCAACGAAGGCAACTGGAATTGTGCCGCTTCACCTTATTGCGCATTCCGCTCGGCCTTAATATTTCGGTAGATTTCGCAGGAAGGATTGTCTAGGAGAATCACAGTCGGTCGCTCTCTCCTTTTCTCCACTCAGGATGGAAAGGGCACAAGAAAAACGAGAGCGGCGAGGTTGGTTGCCGCGACCAAGAGAGGAGTCGCGGTAAGAGTCAGAAGCGTAGCAAGGTTCAGGACATGGGGGAGGCTCACGGAGCACTCTCTTGGACTGGGTGGCCAGTGCCTTCGGGGCCTTCCTCTGCCGGTTTGCTCACCGCAGTATCTTCCTTCCCGCCCTGCTGTGGCTGGTCTGGCAGACTTCGGGCATCTTGTCGCTGATCAGCCGGAGTTGAGGAAGTGCGGCTCACTAAGGCACGATCTACAGCGTCCCGCGGAAACGCGCCTGCCTTCTGTAACACCTGCTGTTCTACCTCTGCCACTGGATCCGTGGAGACCGCAGCGACGGCAAAGGGGGTGCTGGCAGTGCTCAAGCGGTTCACATCGAAGTCTCCCGGCCCTTGATTCCCCCCGATGTAGACTGGTCCCGGATTTTCTGTCAGTAGGATAGCTCTCTTGGCATTCGTCTCCGTTTTGAAGACGTTGTTGATGATGTTGCCCTGGGCCCCACGTCGCATACGAATCCCATACGATTGCCACTGCCCAATCACATTGTTCCGTATATCGAA
>JBGPOI010000003.1:0-36784 GCA_041487975.1 Binatia bacterium
AACTTTTCGACCTCAGGGTCAGAGATCATGTCAGGCATATATGCACGCTGGCGAGCGGCAGATGTGGCGCGCGGGGCGGCGCCCGTCCACCTCATTGGGGCCAGAGCTGGGTATCCTGCTCGGGCCAGTCCTCCCTGTCGAGAGGGATTATCAGATGCGCGGAAAAGACTAAACTGGGAAGCGAAACGCTTTGCCAGGAGAGAACCTGGGGGAGGTTCGTCGAAGGTTTTTCCCATAATGCTAATGACCTCCAGTGTATAGAGAAAAACACGCACCGAGGCAAGGAGTCGCGGCGCTTTCCCTCCCTCCCCACTCGCTTTGTTACTAGGGCGTTACCCGCCACCGCTTGGAATGGATGGATTTTTCGTGTATTCTGTGTAGTCAAAACAGCAGCAGGACACAGCCGAACCAGAGGCTTATCCCTCCTCACGACCGAACATCTCGTTTTCCCATCGCACGCTTGTTCTCGTCAGGAGTCCTATTGACGGAGAGGAATATGTCTATCCCGTTGGAAAGAATTCGTAACATCGGCATCGTGGCGCACGTAGATAGCGGTAAGACCACAGTGAGCGAGCGCGTCCTGTACTACACCGGCGTCTCGCACAAGATCGGTGAAGTGCACGAAGGCACTACGGTCACCGATTGGATGCCCCAAGAACGTGAGCGCGGTATCACTATCACCGCCGCCGCGATTACCTGTGATTGGCAAGGCCATCAAATCAACATCATCGACACCCCAGGACACGTCGATTTCACCACCGAGGTCGAGCGGAGCCTGCGGGTGCTGGACGGCGCAGTTGTGGTCTTCTGTGGGGTCGGCGGAGTCGAACCGCAATCCGAGACCGTCTGGCACCAGGCCGACAAGTATCGGGTGCCGCGAGTGGTCTTCATCAATAAGCTGGACCGGGTGGGCTCCGATTTTCACGGAGTCGTCAAACAGATCACGCACCGGCTCGGCGCCAAACCGTTGCTACTGCAACTGCCACTCGGCAAGGAGGAAACCTTCCGTGGAGTGATCGACCTGCTGCGCCAGAAGGCCATCGTCTGGGAAGAGGACACTCTGGGTGCGCGGTTCCACGAGGAAGCGATCCCAGCCGAGATGGCCGAAGAGGTCGCTCACTACCGCGAGCAATTGATTGAGACCGTAGCCGACGCCGACGATATCCTGCTCGAGCGCTATCTCGCCGGTGAAGTGTTGAGCGAGGAGGAAATTGCCGCGGCGATTCGCAAGAAGACGCAAGAGATGGACCTGTTTCCAGTCGTGTGTGGCACCGCCTTGCGCAACAAAGGCGTGCAGCCGTTACTTGACACCATCGTGGCCTACCTCCCACCGCCAACCAAACCTGTGAAAGGGACGACACCGGATGGAGAACCACGCGAGTGGCAGGTCACCGATGCGGTCCGCGCCGCCCTGGCGTTTAAGACCATGCACGATCCCTATTCCGGGCAATTGACTTTTCTCCGTCTCTACAGCGGCAGCCTGCGGACTGGAGACATGGTCTTCAACCCACGGACCAGACAAACTGAGCGGGTCGGCCGGCTGGTGCGCATGCACGCTAATAAGAAGGAAGACATCGAGGAGGCCACAGCGGGCGACATCGTCGCCGCCGTCGGGCTGCGGAACTTCACTACCGGGGACACGATCACCGACCGTGAGAAGCCCGTGCTGCTGGAGGCTATTACCTTCAAAGAACCGGTAATCTCACTGGCGATCGAGCCGAAAACCAAGACCGACTCCGAGAAGCTGGGCTTGGCCCTGCAGCGCCTCGCTTCCGAAGACCCGACCTTAGTGATCAATACCAATCCGGAGACGGCGCAGACGATCCTCTCCGGCATGGGCGAATTGCACCTGGAGATCATTATCGACCGCCTGGTGCGTGAGTTCAAAGTGGCGGTCAGCACCGGCGTGCCACAAGTGGCGTACCGCGAAACCATCACTCGTCCGGCCGAAGCCGAAGGCAAATACATCCGCCAGTCCGGCGGTCGCGGCCAGTATGGGCACGTCTATTTGAAAATCGAGCCCAACGAAAACAAGGGCCTAGTCTTCATTAACGAGATCAAAGGCGGTGCGATTCCCAGAGAGTATTTCACCCCGATCGAGAAAGGCGTCCGCGAAGCGGCGCAGAGTGGCGTAACGTACGGGTATCAGGTGCTCAACACCACGGTGACCCTGTATGACGGCAGCTACCACGAGGTCGATTCGTCGGAAATAGCCTTCCACCTGGCCGGTTCGATCGGCTTCAAGGAAGCCGTGAAGAAAGCCAAACCCGTCCTGCTGGAGCCGGTGATGAAAGTCGAAGTCGTCGTCCTGGAAGAGTACATGGGAGTGGTGATGGGCGACCTGCAATCGCGACGCGGCAAGGTCACCGAACTCGGCGAGCGCAGCACCGGTCTGCGCACCATTACCGCCCACGTCCCTCTCGCGACCATGTTCGGCTATGCCACCGTCATCCGCTCGCTTACCCAAGGGCGGGCAACCTACACCATGGAATTCGACCACTACGCTCGCGTTCCCGAACACATGGTGGACGAAGCCCTGGGACGGAAAAAAGAAGAGTTCTGAAGTTCGGCGTCCAACCGCTAATCAGCGGCTAGGGAGAGGAGAAGGGTGGGCAGTGCTCACCCTCTTTTTCTTTCACTGGGAACCACGTTTGCACCTCGAGGATACCGCAACAAGTTCACGCAAGCGGTGGCGCACGAGTTTGCCAGGATCACTCGATGTATCCCAAATCTCTGAGGCGTTCTTCAATCTGACGCGCTTCCCCGGCATCAAGCCCTGTCGTCGCAGAGAGGCCGGTGCTGGTGGGCGACCCGAGCTGCACTGGCTGGGTGCTGAGGTGCTCCCCGGTAAAGAGGTCGGTTAGGACCTTGCCGTCCATATCGCTGGGAATGGGCTGACCTTGCAAGTACAGAATCGTCGGCGCGATATCGTAATGCGTCGCGTTGGCCACTGTCGCGCCCCGTTTGATGGACGGCCCGCACGCGATCAGGATGCCCTCTGAGCGATGAACGCCATACCACCCTTGCCCGAGTCCACCGCGAGGTGGTGGTTCGATCACGATGGACTGGCCGTTCGCGTGATAGCCTAATCCATTTCTCATCACTGTCTCGTCCCACTCAATCACTAAATCAGCTGCCTGTTCCGCATACGGTCCACGATAGAGATCTTCGCGTCGATAGATACCGCGAATGAGACGGTCAGCGGAGAGCGGATCCGTCAAGCCCCATAAGATCTCCCGCACCTCTTCTCGCAGGCGCTCATAGTCCCGGTCTGGGACTATACCTTCCGGTTGCCGCCCCTGGAGATTGATATAAACTCGACCTCCAATTGGACTGGCGAATACTCGAGTTTGCGACCATTCGATTCCTCCATAGGTAGACTCAGTGACGGCCTGGAGGCGAATTTTCGGCAAGGCCTGAGCTAGATGGAGTTGCAGTCGGGGGGGAAGGTATCGTCGCCCGAAAAGCAAGAGGTGCTTGAGCACCTTGCCCGTCAAGCGATTTCCCCCTTTGCGGTACCGGAGGAATCCCAAGCGTGCTAAGAGCGCGTTCAATCCACCCCAGTTTGAGCGTAGCGGTCCAAATCCGTGATCGGACAGCACCAGCACCGTTGTGTTCGCATCAATATGTCTGAGCACCTCGCCCAGCTGCGCGTCAATGTGTTGATAGAGTTGGCGCAGAGGTATCCAGCCGGGATGCTCAGCAGAGACCGGCTCGTGTGGCCAGTAGTAATGCTGCATGCGGTCCGTGGCGACAAAGACAGCCATCACCGCGTCCCAGGGATAGCTCTCCATCAAGTACAGGAGAGCGCGGGCACGGGCCTCCACCATCTGTTTCACTGACAGTGGCATCTGCCGAGGCGCCCGTTGGCTTACCTCTTTCAGGTTTGCGACATCAATGACGTAGTCGATGCCAACGCGCCGTAGCTGGTCGTACAGGCCAGGAGGATGGGTAAAGCCAGGGCTGTGGATGCCAGGTGTGTCCATGCCGCTCAACATAAAACCATTGATGGGGTCGGCTGGGTAACTGATGGGGACGTTGATGACGCCGACTGTTTGCCCGGCTGCGCTGAGTAAGCGCCAGAATGGGTCTTTGCGGCGATCGGCGGCCGTAATCGGGTGCCACGTCTGACCACGCTGGGACGGGGCGTCGCCAAAATCATAGACGCCGTGCTGGCCGGGGTTATAACCGGTAACGATGGAACTCCAGGCGGCAGCGCTGTTCATATTGGGCCAGGCCGGCAAGCGTCCGTGAACACCGTGTTCCATCAGCTTGGTCAAGTGGGGCAGATACCCCGCCTGCGCCCAGGGCGTGACGAGGTCAAACGTCGCGCCATCCAGACCAATAATAAGGGTGCGTGTTCTACTCATAGAAGTGGGACCTTTCACCTGCGCAGCGGGCGAATCCCTAGCGATTCGGGATCCGGCAAATCCCGGGCCGCCGGCTCGAGCCGGCAATAGTCGGCGAAAGTCATCAGTTCAGGATTGGTCCAGAATTTATCCACGATTTGCCGGTATGGCGAAGTTGGGTTTTTCTCTAACTGATAGACACCACTCCCCCGATCTTTTTTCATCCCCTTCACGTGAAAAAAGAGAAACCCAACGAATGAATGGATCAACCAGCGGGTGCGCAAGACTTCAACTCGGGGATGATGACGAAAGGTGTGTCGGCTGCCTACCGGCCAAAAGCCGATGTCTCGCTTCCCCCCAACGCTGGGTCTGGGCTTGAGCACATAAATCTTGCCATCCTCATCCCACAAATTAACACCGCTGAACCACCAATAGCCGCGCTTCCACGGTGACCGCCACCAGGACAGCGTTCCAGGTTTGCTGCGCCGCAACCGATCCACTACTCGTCCCAGGGGCTCCGGTGCGGCGATCGTATCACCGTCCCACTTAACACACACTTGATACGAGGCCTTGCTCAAGGCAAAGTTGTAGTAATACACTAAACTGCTCAGGTGGTGAGCCGGAAGGGTGCGGTGTTGATCGCTGCCTTGCGGAAACACTTCAGGTACATAGTGAAAAGCCTTAACTCGCTGGGGTTCGCACTTGGCAAATTTCTCAACGATTTCCGGGGTGCGATCAGTGCACTGGTTATACACGATGACGAACTCGTCAAAGAAGGGCAGGATGGAGTTGAGAGCTGCTTCGACAAAGTCTTCCTCGTTCCTCAAGCGCAATATCGCAGAGATTCCACACTTCTTTCTGCCGGGAGAGAAATCTTCTGGAGTGAAAGTTGGGTGCTGCACGGTTTCAATCATAGACAAAGAATTCTTTCACACAGCTTGAGAGAAAGTGAGGCATGACAAGAAGTGATTCCTGTCAATAGACCGCGCCATCAGGCCCTTCCCAATGCGAGACCGCGAGCCGTGGCGATCTCAGAGATCAGCGCAAAGTACCGCGCCAAGTGAGCTTCCACCGTCCAGTGCTGTTGGGAAGCTTGGTAGCCCTGCTGGCCCAGTTCGCGTCGGGCTGACGGATTCGCCAACAGGCGCTCTATCGCCGCTACCAGTTCCTCCTCTGTATCATAGGCGCATCCGCCGCCGCTGGCTGAGATCACCTCCGGCATCCCTCCCAAGTTCCTCGCTATGACCGGTGTTCCCTCGCTGAAGGCCTCAAGTATCACCAGAGGGAACACCTCGAAACAAAGCGACGGAACAATCACCGCCACGGCTTTTCGGTACAAGGTCTGCAGTTGTTCACCCGACTGGTAGCCGAGGAAGTGGATGTTGGGGCTGCCTTGGGCTAATTCTCGCAACCGGGACTCGTAGCTTCCCGTGCCAGCGATTAATAACCGAGCTTTGCCGTAGCGAGCGAAGACAGGGATGAGCGTCTGCAGGCCTTTGACCTTCTCCATTCTCCCCACAAACAGAAAATACGGCTCCCTGGTTGTGCCGTCCATTGCTGGCGCGGATGTTGGCGGCGCCGCCTGAGTCGATGGCATAAAACTCGGCAGATGTGCGACGCGGGCGTCGAACCCTCGCTGACGGTGTAGGTCTTGACTGAAGCGGCTCGGACTGAGAAAGGCATCCACATGTTTGACCGCGGCTTTCAGCAGGCCGGAGTACCGCCACCACTGCGGCGGACGCTTGTCGGTCAGTTGACAGGCGAAGCAATACGGCTGCACGCAGGGCGCTCGATTGAAGCGAAACAGCACATGCGTGGGGCAGATCAACCAGTACTCGTGCATGGTGTAGAGCTTGATCCCCTGCCCATATTCTAGG
This sequence comes from Binatia bacterium, assembly GCA_041487975.1. GTDB lineage: Bacteria > Desulfobacterota > Binatia > Bin18 > Bin18 > JACQEL01. The sequence continues at coordinate 6,227 of JBGPOI010000003.1, forward strand.
ATTTTCGGCCCGCCGACCAGTGAGATGTTGTGATAGTGGATGACGTCAAAGCCCTTGGCGAGAATCTGCCGGATACGGGTCGCTTTGAAGAACGGGAAGCCCGTCTGTTGCGTGGCCAGCGGAGAAAGAAAGCCGAACGGGCTCTGCAGCCCGTGTACCGTCACCTTGGCATGATCGTCATAAGTCCCGGCTGGTTCCTCGCGCGTCAACAGGCGGTAGGCATCGATGCAGTGGATCACCTCCACCTGATGCCCACGCTGCGCCAGCTCGTTGGATAGCTGGTGCACAAAGATTCCATCCCCGCCAAAGTTGTAGGGAGGATAGAAGGTGGTGATCATACAAAAACGGAGAGGGCGATCCGTCATCATGACCAATCCGTTGTCAGGTTCTTCTGGGCCCAATTCTGCACCATTTGCAGCAGGTGGTCCTGCCCCCACAGCAACGTGAACGTGTGATTCACGCCAGCAACGACTTCCATCGGCAATAACCCAGATTCCTGCCATTTCCGCACTTCACCACCGAGAACTACAGAGAGGTAGTCCAGGCTCTCATCGCCCTCGGAATAGATATGGAGCAGACGAACGCCACGCTCAGCAAGTAACCGCAGCGCGTCTGTCGCAGCGGTAACCTCGCTCAACCTATTCTCTTTACGCCCCCACAGGCTTCTTAATCCGGAGCCAATCACCGTCGGTAAGATCCTGCGATAGTCAACTCTCCCGGTCAGTGCTTTCCAGCAGTTCTTCGCGCGAAATGAGCTAGAGAAGATGATTCGCCAATAATGACGGGCGAGAGTGCGAGTTTTCATCGAGGTCTGCAACCCATCCGTATCGTCATGGAGATGCCCGCGAGGATTGATTAGGATAGCGCCGACCACGCGCGGATCGCTGCACGCAGTGTGAAACGAGATTGTGGCCCCTGAACAAATGCCCGTGAGCACGAATCGCTCGCTGCCTCTGGTGGCCCCCAAGTAGTCCATAGCTTCTTGAGTCTCGCTGATGGCGCTCTGGCGGAACGGTAGCGTATCGTCACGCACGGGGCTATCCCCGATCCCGGAGAAGTCAAAGCGCAATACCACGAACCCCATCGCCGCCAAAGTTCTCGCCATTTTGACGTACAGACGATTCGGACCGACGCGGTGGATGATGCCGGCATTCAAACAGACAATGGCCGGAAGCTGCGGTTTTTTTTTGCTTCTGGCGGGTCGCTGATGATCCCTACCAAATATCCCATTTTGCCAAACAGCACCGCCTCCTCTCTCACGAGTACACCTCCGCGAGCCAAGCAACGACAGACTGGAGGACTTGATGTGGCACCAGGACCTCGCCCAAGTCTTCTCGCCAGACCCAGAACTGAGGATAGGGAAGATGCTGATAGCTCACGTAAGCGTCCAACTGCTGCAGATGCTCTAGCAATCGTCGCTCACCGGCCTTTTCCTGGCTTTCGATCACGAGGAGATGCTTGGCTGGTTTCTGCGGCAGGGTTGCAAGATCTATGCTCTCAAGTTCCGTCAGCAGGCCCTTCGTGAGAGGGAATCCCAGTATTTCCGTCTGTGTTTCATCGGCTTGGGGCTTCTGCTGCACATGCGCGCGTCGCAGCATTTCCTGATGCAAGAGTTTCAACTCCGCAACGTAGGCTTTGCCGCTGACCACCGGGTCCCAAAGAACCATCCCATCAATGTCTCCTCGCCCACTTCCGACCATCAGCGACAGCGTCCCTCCTAAGCGCAGGCCAACCAAACAAATCCGCACCATACCGCTCCTGCGGCGGATTTCAGCAACAGCCGTGGCAATATCGGTCAGCCACTGCTGCACAGCTGTCTCTGCGCTGTCGCCGCTCGAATCGCCGCAGCCATAGAGGTCAAAGCGCAGAACAGGAAAGCCGATCTGAGAGAGGCGGACGGCCAACTGACGATAGGCACGGTGGAAGCGGATGTATTCGTCCCCCAGCGGATGGCAGAACACCACAGCGCAATCTCGAGGGGGTGCCGATTGTGGCCTATGGTAGCAACCAAAGAGGGGTCGGCTAGGCGTACCGAAGTAGAAGGGGGCTATTTTTTCTCTAGGCATGTGAAAAGGCGCCGAACCGCTCTGCCGATCGGCAGATTTAGCGGGGACGAAAAACCAGCGTCGGACACCGCTCTGCCAGTTCATACTGGGCAACATGCACGGCGATGGCTTCGAAACGATCGGACAAAGTCGTCTGTACTTCCCCCAGCGTTGGAAACGAAAAGCGGGTATCATCATTCACAACTGTCGGGTGAATCGCCTCTGCCGGCCATCCGGTCTGCGCCGCTACCATGTCCCGGTCAATGTCAGCGTCCCTCCAGGCCTGCCAGAAACCGTCCGCGCGGACGCCCTCGCGCGGGTCCTCCTGCAGAGCCATCGTCAACCGCCACCTGAACACATGAAAAGATCCGATTCGTCCGGCTTTCAAGTCCCGGAAAACAGCTTGCGGCTTCTCACTGGCTTCGGGTCGCACGAAGAACCGCATGAGGAGCAGGCCCGGCTTCTGTAAAACCTGTTGCAGCGACGCCGCGAGGGTGCGATACCCGTCGGGATATGGCATGCAGCTAAAACAACCATCTCCGACCACGAGATCAAACCAAACATCGGCCTGCGGCAGCCTCAGCCAATCGCCCCGCTCAGCCCTGCGCCGACCCGCAATATCACCCGGCCAGACCAAGTGTAGCATCGCTTCGTTCTGATCAATGGCCAAGAGTTCCGTTCCCTCCGGCCATGCCATATGCGCAATTTCAGGCGTAACCCCACACAGCAGGGCTTTGCGGCTCCCGCTTGAACCATTGACGTGCCAGGCAGCCACAACCTCTTCCATGATCTTGGTATCGTCCTGACCGGGACGCAAGGGCGAGCCTATCCGCTGAAAGTTTCGTGCCTGTCGATCCCAGTGGACGCGCTCACTTTCCCTACACATACAGCGCTCTTCCTTCTCTCCACGTATTCGAGCTGATTGGTAGTTATATCCGGTGCAATACCGCTCTCTTCGCGGCAGTCCACAGTCTCCGGGTAAAGCTCTGGGGTCTCGCTTGGAGCATACGATGTCTCCGTTCTTCACAAGTTGCCGCAAGTTGACCGAGGGTTTGGATGACCAGTTCCCTGGGATTAATTCGCAAACCTAATTCTTTCTCGACTCGGTGAACGACTTTTAAGGATAACAGTGAATGTCCTCCGAGATCAAAAAAATTGTCGTAGACGCTAACGCGGTCCACGCCGAGGACCCGCGCCCACATACCTGCCAGCATCATCTCGGTCGGGGTACGCGGTGCGACGAAGGCGGCTTCCGGCCCAGGATTGGTCTGGTCGGGCTTGGGCAGCGCTTGCAGATCCACTTTCCCACTGGCAGTAAGCGGCAACGTGGGCAAAAACACGAACGCGGAAGGGATCATGTATTGAGGGAGTTTCTCCCGCAGGAAGCCGCGCAGTTCGTTCACCGGCGCAGCAACGTCCGGTTCGGCGACCACATACGCCACCAAACGCTTGTCATGAGGCTCATCCTCCCGAGCCATCACCACGGCCTCGCGTACAAGCGGGTGCTGCCGCACCACGGTCTCGACCTCTCCCAGTTCGACGCGAAAGCCACGAATCTTCACCTGCAGGTCGGTGCGACCGATAAACTGGATGTTCCCATCAGGAAGGTAGCGGGCCAGGTCACCCGTGCGATACAGCCGCCCTTGGCGAGCGTCGCCAAACTTATCGGACACGAAGCTTGCAGCCGTCAGTTCCGGGCGGTTGAGGTATCCGCGCGCCACACCAGGGCCCCCAATATACAACTCACCCGGCACACCGATCGGCACCGGGTTGTCGTACCCATCAAGCAGATAGATTCGGGTATTGGCGAGAGGCCGCCCGATCGGAACCGAAGGAAGTGGACCATGAGCCGAGCTCTCGGCTTCATAAACGGTGGCAACACATGTCGCTTCCGACGGCCCATAGGCATTAAACCAGCGGATGCGGCTGCCCACTTTTCGCTGCCACTCCGCCAACAGGTCTGGTCGCACCTTATCCATACCGGTGATGAAGCAGCGGAGCGAAGACGGGACCAGCACATCACCGTCGGACATGGACGTTACCCACTCATGCCAGTAGACGTTGGGCAACGAGGACATGGTAATTTCGTTTTCCTCTAAGAAGCGCAAGAACTCGGCGATCGAAGCAAAATCTTGCTGGGGCCGCAAAACCAGCGTCGCTCCCGAGACGAGGGAGAGACAGATCTCGGAGATAAACACTTCCGAGCCCACGGACGCGAATTGCAGTCGCCGGTCGGCAGTAGAAATACCGAACTTTTCGATCATGGCTAGCGCATAGTTCACAAAAGACCGGTGGGTCACAAGAATGCCCTTCGGGTTGCCGGTTGAACCCGACGTATAAACGGCGTAGGCCAGGTTTTCTGGCCCAACGGAACTCTCGGGGGCGCTGGCGCGTTCCAGGGACACCTCATTCCATACCGAGTCAATGGGGACCACCTCTACGCCAGACTTCTCCAGTCGATCCACGAACGCGCGTTTGGTGATGACAATCTGCGCCCCGGTATCTTGTAACACGTAGTGCAGGCGTTCGCTGGGAAAGTGCGGATCCAGGGAGACCAGGGCGCCGCCGGTTTTGAGAATGGCCATCATCGCAACCGCCACTTCCGGTGATCGGTCCATGCACACGGCGACCAGCGCTTCAGGTCCGACACCTTTTTTTTGCAGCACGCGCGCCAACCGATTGGCTTGATCATTCACTTCTTGATAGGTAACTTTTAGCTCGCCATGCACGAGTGCGATCTGCTCGGGGACTGTGGCTGCCTGTCTCTCGAAGAGGTGGTGGACACACTGGTCTTGCGGGTACTCACGCCGGGTGTCGTTCCACTCATACAGCACCCGCTGTCGCTCGGCTTCCGTTAAGAGTGGGAGTGTTCCCAGCGGCTGATCGGGATCAGCGACGATACCCGCGAGTAAGACCTGGAAATGGCCCAGCATGCGCTGGATGGTCGCCGCCTCGAACAGGTCGGTATTGTATGACAATCTTCCCTGAAGCCCTTCTGCCCGCTCAACCAGGGAGAGAATTAAATCAAACGGCGTCGTTTCACTTTCGACCTCCAGGGGGCTCGCCGTCAGGCCCGGCAGTTCCACAGCCGGCCCCGGCTCCTTCTCGAGAACGAACATCACCTGAAACAGAGGATGCTGAGCGCGCTCCGGCCGCAATTCCTCCACCAACTTCTCGAACGGCAGGTACTGGTGAGCATACGCTGCCAGGGCCATGTCCCGCACCTGTCTCAGCAACTCGCGAAAACTCAGCTTCCCTGAAAGTTTGCTGCGGAGGACCAAGGTGTTGGCGAAAAATCCAATCAACCCCTCGAGTTCGACCCGGTTGCGATTGGCGATGGGAGTCCCGACCAGAATGTCGTCCTGGCCGGTGTAGCGGTAGAGCAACGTCGTGAAGGCTGCCAGCAGCGTCATGAACAGGGTCGCGTCTTCTTGACGCCCCAAGGCGTGCAGTGACTCAGACAGGCTCTTGGGGAGTTCCAGCGACTGCCGCGCGCCCTGGAAGGTCTGAACGAGCGGTCGTGGTCGGTCAGTGGGAAGCTCCAGCGCGGGGGGCGCGCCGTCAAGCTGCCGTTTCCAGTAGGCAAGCTGCGTGAGCAAAAGTTCGCCTTGCAACCACTGCCGTTGCCAAACCGCGAAGTCCGCATACTGGAGAGGCAGTTCAGGCAACGGCGACGGCGCCCCCCTGGAGAAAGCGCTATAGAGAACCGACAATTCCTGCAGGAGGATTCCCCTCGACCAACCATCGTAGACAATGTGGTGGATCGTCAGCAATAGGACATGCTCCTCCGGGCCCAGCCGCCACAGTGTAGCCCGCACGAGTGGGCCTCGGCTTAAGTCGAACGGCCGCTGAACCTCCGCGGCGGCCAAGCGGTGAGCTGCGGTTTCCCGCTTGCTCTCCGGCTGATCCTGCAGGTCCACCACCGGCACCGCCAAGGTCAGAGGGGAGACGATGACCTGGCTTGGTTCTCCCTCTCTGGCAGGAAAGATCGTCCGCAAAACTTCGTGGCGACGGAGGATCTCATTAAGACTTTGCTCCAGCACGGGTACATTCAGTCGGCCGGTGAAGCGAAAAATTACCGGGCGGTTGTAAACCGACTCACCAGGCTCCCAGCGATTGAAGAACCATAGCCGCTGCTGGGCATAGGACAAAGGCAAGGTGCGGTCCCGAGGAACAGTCTCGATCGACGGCAACGGTGAGTACCGGACCGTCTGACGCAGGCTCTCGATGCGTTTGGCTATCCCAGCCACAGTGGCCGTCGCAAAGAAGTCAAGGAAAGAGAGTTCCACCTGCAGGGCTTGGCGCACCCGGGAAAGAACCTGGGAAACCAGAATGGAATCTCCACCCAACCGGAAAAAGTGATCGTGAATGCCCACCGACTCAACGCCGAGAACCTCAGCCCAGATCGCGGCCAGTTACTCTTCGACCAGCGTCCGCGGCGCGGTGTACTGGGCGTTCCCATTCGCTTCGCCGGACGCCGTAAGGCCCAGCTTTTCGGCCAGCCCTAGGCGTTGCACCTTGCCGGTCGGGCCTTTGGGAATCTCCTCCACGATGAGCACCTGACGCGGCACCTTAAAATCGGCCAAGCGCGCGGCAGCAAACTCCTGAATGTCTCTGGCAGTAATGGAGGTCCGCTCGCGCAGCACAACGGCCGCGGCGACCTCCTCACCCAGCACATCATGCGGGATGGCAAAAGTGACCGCCTCAGCCACCGCCGGATGATTCATGAGCATCTCGTCGACTTCACGAGGTGAAATTTTTTCCCCGCCACGATTGATGATTTCTTTGAGGCGGCCGGTGAGGAACAGATAGCCCTCAGCATCCAGGTAGCCCTGATCACCCGTCCGGAACCAGCCGTTGATAAAGGCGTTTTCGTTAGCCGCGGGATTGTTCTCGTAACCCTGGGTGACGTTCGCTCCGCGGATCACAACCTCTCCCAATTCACGCGGTGGCAACAAGCGGCCCGCCTCATCCATGATGGCCACCTCCAGTCCTACCGCAACACCAACCGAACCAACCTTCCGCTGACGCGGCGGTAACGGATTGCTCACTATCTGGAGGGATGCCTCTGTCATGCCATAAGCCTCAATGACAGGAGCGTGAAACACACGTTCTAACTCCGCTATCGCCTGCGGCGGCAAGGCTCCCGCAGAAGAGCGAATCAAGCGCAGCGGACAGCGCGCAATGATCTTATGATGGGCAGCCGCCCGGGCCAGAATCGCTTGGTGCATAGTGGGGACGGCTGTATACCAAGTGGGATGAAACTCGTTCAGCCAGGCAAAGAATTCACGCGCGTGAAAACCCGGCGTGCAGACCACACTAGCGCCGGCCAGCAGCGACGATAGCACTGTTCCTATGAGGCCCAGGCCGTGAAACAGGGGCATCACGTTCAGGCAGCGGTCACCCTCACCGAGTGCGAGAGTCACTCGAAGGTTATGAGCCGCCGCACAGATATTCGTGTGGGTCAGTGGGACAATTTTCGGCCGCGAGGTCGTGCCTGACGTGTGCAGCACGAACGCCACCTCGTTAGGTTGAGCGAACCCACCCTGTGCCGGAGACGCAGGATCCCCACCGGTCAACGTGAAGATACCGGCCTCGGCGTCTAACACCGGCGAGAGTTCGATGATCGAGAGGCCGCGCGCTTGGGCAACGGCCCTGGCCGGCGAGTCGAGTCCGGCTTGAATGAGCAGCGCTTTCGCCCGCAAATCCGACAGATAAAAGTCAAACTCGTCGGCGCGATAGGCGGGATTGAGCGGAGCCGCCGTAGCGCCGGCGGCAACGGCTAAAAAGGCGACCGCCATCTCGGGCCCATTGGGGAGTACCAGTGCCACACGATCGTGGCGTCCCAGGCCTATAGTATTGAGCATCTTCACCGTATCGCTGACGTGAGCGTGCAGGCGCCCATACGTCAGGGCTCTGCGCTCAGGAGCCAGGCTGGCGAGCGCCTGAGGCGCTCGCCAGCCTGGGTTGCTAGCAAATGAAAGACGCTCAAGTCCTGTTTCATATCGTTCTCCCAGCAGACACGAGCAAAGGGGGGAACCGGTCATCCGCGGTTGATTTGCCCAGCACGCCGAATTCTCCGTGGCACACTACGGGCCCAGATGTACCAGGGCAACCAGCGGGTCAACATCGTCGCAAACAACCGATCGGTCCGCAGGTAATACGCGTCTACGCGTTCGAGAGCATACAGATCGCTACGGGTCGTAGTCAGACCGAGCTTGTCGGAAACTGCACAGGCGAAGTGTTGCTGCACAAGTTCACGGCTCCGCCGGTCATAACGACCATAGGGGTAAGCAAAGCTGGCGACCGCCGCACTCAGAGCATCTTGGATAATCGCCTGCGAATCACAGACTTCAGTTTCCACCTGCGCCAAGGGCAGGCGGGTCAGATCTGGATGTGTGAGCGTGTGCGCGCCAAAGTTGAGCCCCCAGCGGTGCATCTCCTGGATCTCGCGCCAGGCCAACATCGGCCGATCTTCCATCGCCGGCAGCCGGCTCTCTACACACACCTTCCGGTTTTGGCCGACGGTGAGAAAGACCGTCGCTGACCACCCGTAGTGCTGCAGGACAGGAAACGCCTCGGTGTAGACACTCTGATAGCCATCATCAAACGTCAGCACGAAAGCCCGATCCGGAAACGGCTCCCCGTGACGTAAGCCGTCCGCAGCTTCCAGCAAGCTCAGCGCCCGATACCCGCTTTCCTCTAACCTGGCCAGGCCGCGTTGGAACACACGCGGCGCGAACGAGATGGCGGATGATCGGTCATCGAGAGCATGGAATGTCAAGATGGGCAGAGAAACCGCCATGCTCAGCAACCCCCTCCTCTACTACTGGCTCCCGTCACTATAGTTCTTCACCAGTAAAGCATTCCCAGAATCGCAGTCCGCAACGACCACCTTCCACGACGAGAGCTGCTGAGTAGCCACTAGCGGCAGGCACCTGGTACAGAGACCAGATGGAGGCTGATTCTCGATCTCTTATTTCACGCAAAAGCGTCACCACCGTACCCGAAGCTAATGGCACCTCGAACCGGTCTAAAGGAAATGACAATCCTTCTCCTCTCGCTTTTACATATGCTTCCTTCCTCGTCCAGCAATGAAAGAAGGCTTCTCGCTACCGCTCTGGCGGCAGGCCGCAGATTTCACCAGCCTCCCGCGACGAAAAAAAGCGCCTGGCAATCTCTTGAGGTGCGATGTTGCTGTTCAGGGTCTCTACGTCAATCCCCACTTCGCGCTTGTCGCTAATCGCATACAGAGCCAGGTCTGCCGAGTGCGACAGATTGAATCGCAGCGAAGAATCTCATGATCGCGAGGAAAGACGAGACCCTTCGTTATACTCAGGGTGACAAGAAGACGGTTTCGTTAGCGGCCTTTAGTGTCCGATCTCTTTCTGATGATTTTCGGCGTCAGCTTCTTCGGCTTGGTCAAGTAGATAGCCCAATTCGCGTAGGGCTTCGCTAATATGGTACGCCACGGCAAGCAGCGACCCATAGGCTTCTTCGTCGGTCTCGTGCAGTTTCAGATGGTCGTTGATCGTTCCCAAAAGTTCGCGCAGCTGCTCTTCGGCGTTACACAGGTGATCACATGAGGCCATGAGGTCCTCCGTTCCGCCAGGCACGGCTATTTTCTTGCCAGCATTGTAACCAACAATCCGGCAGCCGCCTAGAGGCCGGACGCTTGCGGAATGTGGCATGCGGATTGCGGATTCCGCCAGATTTGGGTATCCAGGAGCCGAGACTGCCGAGCGAAAGAGGGACAGGTCATGCCGCAAGAGTACCGGACCATCTTAGTAGACAGGGCTGACGGAATCGTCACGATCACGTTGAACCGACCGGACGCGCTCAACGCGCTGGACTTGGTGATGCGCGAGGAGCTGGCCGAGACGCTGTCTACCGTCCGCGACGATCCGGAGATCAAAGTGTTAGTGCTGACAGGCGCGGGCCGGGCGTTTTGTGCCGGCGGCGATATCAAAAGCATGGGTGGATACACAGTCGTGACCGGACGGGCGCGCATAAAAAAGGCTCATCGCTGGCTCCTCGAATTAGTCAACCTGGAGAAGCCGACGATCGCCGCGGTCAACGGAGTCACCGCCGGTATCGGCTGCAACCTGGCGCTGGCTTGCGACATCATCTATGCTTCGGACCAGGCTCGTTTTTCGCAGGCATTCGTCAAGATCGGGCTGGTGCCCGATGGCGGCGGCATGTACTTCCTGCCACGCGCCGTGGGCTTGCAGCGGGCCAAGGAGTTGGTGTTTACCGGTGACTTCATCGCGGCCCAGGAAGCCGAGCGTATCGGCTTGGTCGCCCGGGTGATGCCGCATGCGGAACTTCACCCGCGCGTGTCCGATCTCGCACGCCGCATCACCCGGAACGCGCCGGTCGCGGTGAGCTTGGCCAAGAGCGTACTCAACAAGTCGCTCAACGTCGATCTTCCTACCCTGCTGGAGATGGAGGCGTTGGCTGCAGCCTCTTGCATAGCCACGGCGGATCATGAAGAAGGAGTGCGCGCGTTCGTCGAGAAGCGCCGTGCGCGTTTCACCGGGAAATAGTCGGAGGAGCCAGTGAAAAGTAAACTGTTAGTGATCTCCGCATTCTGCCTGTGCGTCAGTGTCCTGCCAGCCTGGGCTGTCGATATCCAAGCCCTCTTCACCAAGGCGCAAGGATTTGAGAACGAGCAGCGTTGGAGCGAGGCATTTTCCACCTACAGCGAAATTTTGAAGTTTGCACCAAACAACGCCCTGGCCCATTATCGTCTGGGCACAATCAGTGAAAAGTTGGGCGCCATCGACAACGCGGTCCGCTCCTATCAGGAAGCCTTGCGTCTCAATCCTGGCCAGAGCGAGGCCCGGCAGGCGTTGGAAGGATACTACGCCAACCAGGGCGTCATGCTCCGTCGCAATAACCAGTTAGACGAGGCGGTCGGCATGTTCCAGCAGGCTATCAGCCTCAACCCTTCATCCGCCAATGCACATTTTGAGTTGGGACAAACGTTTGAACAACGCGGGCAGGCCAGCGAAGCCATCTCCGAGTACCAGGAGGCGGTCAAGATCGACGCGGACAAGAGTACGGCCCACGCGCGTTTGGCGGCGCTCTACGCCAAGCAGGGCCAGAACGAGCGCGCGGTACAGGAATACCAAGAGGTGCTCCGTCTCAACCCCCAAGATCCCGCCGCCCATCATGGTCTGGGGGTTGCCTACAATGCCCTCGGCCAGAAGGATCAGGCGATTGCTTCCTTGCAACAAGCTGTCCGCTTCTATTTGATCGCCGGCCAGCGCGACAAGGCTCAGCCTGCCTACGACTTGCAAAAGAAACTCATGGCCGAGAAAGCTCCTCCGCCACCGCCTGCGCGTAAGAAATAAGGGTCACCCCTGACCACCGGGTCCTTGATTTTCCCCTCTCTCAAGCAAAGGAAAGAGCGCGTGGCACAGCCGTGACAGGGTCTGGGCGGCGGCAGCGCGTGACCGCTTCAGGGTGAGAAGTGCGGGAAGGTGATGAGGATGAGTCACCACATGGGTCATGGCCTTAAAGGGCCGGACCTCGCCGTCAGGCGTCGTTAAGCCCTTCATAACCGGGAGTGCCATACCGACCGGATCAAGAATCACACGTAGTGCGAGAAAAGGGAGACCGCGAGTGCTGGCAAAGGAGGCATGCACGCCACTCTCCATTTCCACCGCGATCGCCCCGGTTACCTCGCCGTGCCGGGCTTTGTCCTCGGGAGTAAAGAGCACTTTCACACTGGTAAACAATGGCCCTTCGGCAACCGGCACAGCCGCCTGGGAGGCCGCTGTGCGCGCGTGCACGAGCAAGCGGGGATCTATGGGAAAACGCTCGAGTCGTGCGCCTGCTGACAGCATCCGCACATCGGGCGCCAGAATGAGCTGACCAGTGGTCAGACCTGCAACTAACGCACCGGCACAGCCAACCGATAAGACCGCCGCGAAGGGAACGTCGGTAAACCGTTCCATAGTCTGTCGGGTTCGGCGCGGACCGATACCGCCGGTGACAACGAGCACTTCCCGCTTTCCCGTAGACCCACGCCAGACCCGGTCTCCCTCGCGCTTGACCTGGCGCAGTACGGCTCGCACTGCCGCACTCTCCCAGGCAAGGGCGGTAAACACGGCAATTGGCGCGGAGTCGAACTCGGGAACTCCTGGATCGTCGAAAACGTTGCTCATCCTGTCTGCTCCTCTTTCCTCAGTGGTCTCGCCAGCCGCTGCGCATGCCGGTGACATGCCGCACGGCGGAATCGACGGTCATCGCTCCGTACAACATCCCGGCAAGCGGCAGTGTCCAACATCGTATGCCCGGCAAAGCAAAGAAGCGCATTGCCGGACGGTAAATCACCGCCATGATTACCCAAGCGCACCAGCCTTCAACTACTAATGCGCTAGTCCAAGCGAAGGAGACCGCTGGCCAGCCCAGCATGCTGGCCAGCGCTGCGCTGATTCCGCCCATCACCCACAGTGGCGGCAGCAGAAACATCAGCAGCATCCCGATCACGGTCCCAACCAACCGCACCCACGAGTAGCGTAACTCGGTAAATGCCGTGCGGCGGACCATCACCCAGATGGCCGCGAGCGAATCATACACGCGTAGGCTCTCGACTGCAGAACGGCTGAGGGCCAGTTGAATGGGCTCATTCAGCGCTTTGATTTGCCGCGCCAGGTTCACATCGTCGATGATCTTATCCTTGATGCACGAGAAGCCGCCGGCCCGCTCAAGCGCGGAGGTTGCCAGCAAGACGCATCCGCCCGCCGCAGCCGCTACGGCACTGCGCCGTGTATTCACTTGCCGCATAGGATAGAGCAGGTTGAAGAAAAAGACGAACGGAGGAATAAGCAGACGCTCCGCGTGAGAGACACAGCGCAAACGCGCCATCCGGCTATTTAAGGCGAGGTGGTCTCGCTCGCTCTCAGCCACTAAACGTCTAAGCGATTCTGGTGCGTGGTGAATGTCGGCGTCAGTCAGCAAAAGATATTTTGGCTTGCCAGTGACCACTGAAGGACCTTCTCCCCTCGACAATCCGCAATCCGCTTCGGCCTGGCTTTTCCATTGGCCATGCAATCCGCAATGGGAAGCGCCTTGCGCAAGTGCCCATACTTTGCCCACCCAACCTTGCGGCAAAGCCGCGCCGGAGATCACTGTCAGTCGCTCGGCCGCGCCGGATTCCTCGGCCAACCTGCGGGCAATGTCGGCCGTACCGTCCGCGGAGCGATCGTCAATAACAATAACGGCGAATTCGCCAGGGTAATCTTGCTGCAGGAGCGAGGGCAGGGTGCGCGGCAAAGATTCACTCTCGTTGCGCGCGGGGACCAGAATGCACACCGCAGGCCAAACCTGCGGCTCAGGGGGAAGCGCTTCATCGTCACCCACGGGTTGAAAATCCCACGGGCGCGCGGGGTGAAAGAGAACGCCCAACCAGATTAGCATAGAGATGAAACCGAGAGAAAACAGAATGATCAATCTTGCCGATCCCCGATCCCTGATGCTTGATCCCTGACCCCTTTCACGTACCCGTTTTCCGCAAACCACCGCACCGCCTTGCGCAGTGCGTCGCGGACCGGCGTTTGCGTCCAACCTAATTCACGCACAGCCTTACTGGGGTCGAAGAACATCTTCTTCTTGCTGAGTTTCACGCCTACCGGGGGGGCAAACGGCTCGCGGCCAGGAATCAAGCGAGCCAAGGCCGCATCCATATAGGCCACGCCGAGAGCGAGAGCGTAGGGCACTTTGAAGCGCGGCGCCGATCGGCCGGTGAGTTCGGCGAGCAGCGACAGGATTTGCCGCAAGGTAAGGTTTTCATGGCCAAGAAGGTACTTCTCCCCCACCCGTCCCTTTTCGGCCGCCAGCAAGTGCCCACGGGCAACATCTTCCACGTCCACGAGATTGAGACCGGTATCGACGTAGCCAGGCATCCGGCCGTTGAGAAAATCGACAATCAGCTTGCCGGTGGGAGTCGGCTTGAGATCGCCCGTGCCGACCGGGGTGCTGGGGTTCACGATCACTACCGGTAACCCTTCAGCCGCATAGCGCAGGGCGACCTGCTCAGCCAGAAACTTACTCCGTTTATAATGACCGACCATGTCAGAGAGTGACACCGGGGTCTCTTCGTTGCCAGGAGTACCGTCCTCAGGCAATCCCAGAGTCGCCACCGAGCTGGTATAGATGACTTTCTCGACTCCACCGTCCCGCGCCGCGGTGAGCACGTTTTCCGTCCCAGTGACGTTGCACTCGTACATCTCGTGTTTATGCCGCACCCAGAGCTTGTACAGCGCGGCGACGTGGTACACCTGCGCACATCCAGCGGTCGCCCGGCGGAGCGAATCGAGATCGCGTACATCCCCGTGATAAATCTCGACCGCCAGGTCGCGCAGGTTGCGGCGGTCGGCGGTCGGCCGCACGAGAAGCCGTACTTCATGGCCGGCGTGGACTAACTCACGCGCCACCCTGCCGCCGACAAAGCCCGTCGCGCCAGTGACCAGCACTCGCATAAGCATCTCCCCCTAGAGAGGTTCACGGCGGGAGTCAAGGGGGCAGGATTTGACTCTCTCTTGCTGGCTCCTTAAGGTGCAAAAAAAGTCAGGAGGACGCCGTGGTCGCTACCGATTTGATCGGGCAGGATCTCGATAAACAAATCATCGTCACGCAGAAGCGTTTCCAAAAGGCGATGAAAGTGCGCTTGGCGCGTATGAGCTTGGAGACCAAGGAGCGTTACTTTGCCGTTCTTTCCGTGCTGGTGGCAAAACTGGAAGACCCCGACAAGCCGTTGCGCGAAGTCCTGCAAGACGTTGTTATCGAGTCGGCACCCTATATCGCGCAAGAACTGACTGAATCTTGATATGCTGAAGAAAAGCGCGAGGGCCGTCATGCATCGACTTGCTGACAGGTGGACCTGGCCACAGATACTGAAACGAGCCGCTGAAGTGCGGCGCGAGGAAGGACTCAAGAGTCTGTGGTTCAAAATCCTCGGTGAGACGGTGTACCGCCGGGCGTGCTGCTTGAGCGTCTTCTTCACGAACCCATCGTGGAGATCACGCCTCGCCTGCGGGTAGAGATTGGCACACTCAAGGAAGCGGAGGTAAATGAATATATTGGCTTGCATCCCGAAGCCGACCCGTCTGATATCCGCCATCGGATCAAGAGCGGACAGATGAATATTATGGCTACGAGGGGTTCACTGCTCCTAGCTTCCGCGGCCAGAACATCGCGCTGGCTCTTTACTCATATATGATTCGCTATCTGCGAGATGCCGGCTACCAGCGATCGGTAGCAGTCATCATGCCTGAGAACAAACTGGCTTTCCGCCCCCTTGAAAGAATTGGCTACCGTCCTTTCGGTATGATGGGCTACGTCAAGATTGGTTCGTGGCGCTATGACTTTTGCCGAGTCAAGCCTAGCGCACGCCTTGGTCGTCCTGGAAGATCTCCGCGCTGTTCCGGGAGTCGTGCAGGTACAGATCATTCAGGAAGACCTGCGCTGTTTCGTGCTCCGAGTCGTCTGTGCGGGCGACACCGATTGGGGGCAGGCAAACCAAAGACTGGACGCCGCCATGCGTATAGTGTTTGGGAATGACATTTCACTCGGAACAGAGCGGCTAGACTCCATTCCCTCCGAGCCAGGAGGCAAAGTCCGGGCAGTCATTTCACGATACCGTCAATAACCGCTTTTCTGTATTTTTCTTCCCGGCGAGGGGGATCTGCGTGAATGGTATACACTCACGTGTTGACCTGTGGGGGTCGCGGGGTGTTCAGTCCAGCGGATCGGCTCTAGGAATGCGATACGATATGAAGAGCGGATACGCTGCGGGCTGATATCGGGATATCCCGCCAAAATAGCGGCCTTGGTCGGAGAGAAAAGGCTTGGCAAGATTGAGGTGACTAGTGGATACTGCTCAGGATTTTGATGTTTTCGCGTGTACCCGCTTGGCGAAATATCCCGCCGAGAGGGCAGCGGTATACTCAAGCGTTAGGTAGAAAAGGAGATTCCCAATTGTTAACGTGTTGCAGGGTTGCTGAACATCCGTGGGACCGATTTAAGGTCGATCTTTTTTGGCGACCGCGGCAGCTTCGATGCCTCATCGTCGGAGAGAACCCTGGAGACGTTGAGTCAGCGTATTTCTATGAGGCTCCCGGAAGCTATGCTAACGACCCAGTAGTTGTACGACGTTGTCTACTTCGTGGTCTTCATAGCCAAAAGCTTCTTACAACAGCGACGCTCGAAGGATTTCGAGATGCTGGATTCTTGTTCGATCATGCGCTCCGCTGTCCCTTATCGTCAGAAGACGTTAAGAAAGAACGCAGTGCAGCAATGCGATATGCCTCAAGTCGGGTTCAACACTCAGCCCATCTTCTTGCCCCGCTCTCCCAAGCTCCCATCGTATGGGTCATGGGACATCTTGCCAATAACGCTGTAGCGAACCTGACCGGAGATTTCCCAAAGGAAAAACGAAAAATTTCGTGTGATCCATTTCCAGGCGAAGCTGCTCCTGGATCACGGTTTTTCATATCTGAGTATTTCCACCGATGGAACAAAGAACATTGGACCGAAATTTGTGCAGCTTTCGCACGATTCGCTCGGGCGAGAGGTGCCTTTTGACGACTCCACCTAACTCTCCGTTGCACCTGACCGCCGCCCGCTTGCGGATCTGAGTAAACGTGAGAGGACACAATTGGGCGGCGGCAGGTGATCGGTAGCGTTAGGTGCAACGAAGAACTATGCATCATCCAACCTATATGCCTCGTCCGTCAGCGATCGGTATCATCCTGGCGGCGTCCGATATATCCGGCCTAACCGTCCTAGGCGAACTTCCTGAGTCGGTTGTACAGTGGTGGGCTCTACCTGAGCGCGTAACAATGGTTCAGGCGGACAACCAAGTCATGTTCCACTGGGCAGCCCATCCTGGTCCTGGGGGATTGCGGGCCGATACCGCGACGTACCAATGGGTGGGAAGGTGTTGTCGCGCCATCGTCGCGAATCCATATGCACTATTGGCTGGGGATGAGTGTGAAAGGTGCCAGATCATTGGGAGGGTTGAACCACCCAGTCCTGAGTATTCGACTATTGAATATTTCAGACTTCCGCTGAAGTATGTTCCCAGCACCCGAGCGGCCTCTGGTAATCCAGAGATCTGGCTGGATACTTACATTCCACACTCACAGGACTCGATCGAGACTTATTTAAAAAAAGCGGTGATTGTGGGCACCTAACCTGGCGCCGCACACGGACGCGCCGCAAGCGGCGCGCCGGTGAGCTTGGTCGTTAGGCATCCCAAGAAACAAATCAATCAAAGGAGGGAGTTCCGATGCGAGGCCAGCAGACACGTTTTATCCTCATTATGTTAACGACCGTTGCCATTTTCGCGATTACGGTAGTGTCAGTCGCAACCGCAGGCAAGTCCAAGGCAGCCAAGATCGCAGATCTTGGCGCGGTGCACCAGGGAAGCGACGGAGGAGCTCTTGGCATCAACAAGCACGGCAAGGTGGTGGGCGCAGTTGTCGCTCTCAACGGTACCCACGAGGCGTTCCTATATTCCCATGGGGTGGAAACAGACCTTGGTACGCTAGGCGGTAGCACTAGCTGCGCGTTCGGTATCAACGGGCGTGGTCACGTGGTGGGAACCGCTGGAACGAGCGCTGGCGGGTCCCATGCCTTTTTATACACGACCGGGGACATGCAAGACCTTGGCACGCTCGGTGGTTCGGTGAGCGGCGGATATGCAATCAATGACAGCGATGAAGTCGTGGGTTACTCATCTCTGGCGGGAGACCAAGAGTTTCATCCGTTTCTGTACGCTAACGGCCATATGATTGATCTCGGCAGTCTTGGTGGCGACGGGATGGCCCGTGGCATCAATAAACTAGGCCAAATTGTTGGATTCTCATTCCAGTCCGGTAACCAAAACTATCACGCATTTGTGTACCAGAACGGGATCATGAGCGATCTTGGCACGCTCGGTGGCGTCTTCAGTTACGCTCGTGCGATCAACAACCGGGGTAAGATTGTCGGGTATGCAGACCCAGGCGACGGGACGGCGCATGCATTCTTGTATAGCAATGGGAGCATGACCGATATCGGCACTTTTGGATTTACAGGTAGTGACGCACATGCCATCAACGATCTTGGCCAAGTAGTGGGCACCGTGCGGCAAGTTTCAGGCGATACACTGGCATTTCTGTTTGATCGGGGTGAGGGCATATTGCTCAATAGTCTTCTGCCTGCAGACTCCGGTTGGAGTCTCACCGGTGCCTCCGGCATCAACAGCAGTGGCGTCATCGTCGGTGTCGGGTACCACAACGGCGAATTGAGAGCTTATTCCTTGACGCCGCCTTAGCGCGGGTCTGACCGGCCCGATCTTATTTAGTGCCAGGCACTCGTATTCATTCGGCGGGGAAAAGGTGTCAGGAACCGTTTCCCCAGACCCTGGCACCGGTGCAGGGCCTAACATCGCACTGGAGCCGACCGCTTCCAGCCTCCGCTCGTGCCTCGCTCCGGCTTCCAGCGGCGGCTCACCGCGGGCGTTAGACCCGGCCAAGCAAGAACCCAAGGGGAACGGTCACAAAGGGAAGAAACAAGAAACAGTGACGGTTCTAGCAGCGTCTGCAGAAGCGCGAGGAGGTTTGCCTGTTCGCCGAAAAAGGCAATGAAAGGAGAGCACAGTGGAGATCGGCAAGTTGGGAGCCTTTTGTTTTCTTGACGCCATGGGTGCGGAGGAGAGTGCGGCGTTCTGCCGCCGAGTCGAGCGGATGGGCTATAAGGTCCTGTGGTCGCCCGAAGCGTGGGGCCGCGACCCCTTCGCGCACGGCGGGTATCTGCTCGCCAAAACCGATCGGCTCATCTACGCCACCGGCATCGCTAACATCTGGGTGCGCGATCCCATGACGATGGCGATGGCGGCCAAAACTCTGGCCGAAATCGCGGAGGACCGTTTCATCCTGGGGATCGGGGTCAGTCATCGCTCTCTGGTCGAGGATCTCCGCGGCCATAAATACACCAAGCCCTACAGCTACATGAGTGAGTACATCCTAAGGATGAAGTCGGCATTGTACCGGGCCGTAGCGCCTAAGACGGAGCCGCCGCTAGTGATCGCGGCGCTGCATCCCAAGATGCTGGCGCTGGCGGCGCGTGAAGCGCATGGTACTCACACCTACCTCTGTTTGCCAGAGCATACCAAGCGCGCACGAGAGGTGATGGGACCCGACGCCTGGGTCTGTCCCAGTGTGATTGTTATTCTTGAGCATGATGCGGCCAAGGCGCGAGCGCGGGCGCGGCAACATCTGAGTTTCTACGCGTATCAAGAGAACTACCAGCGAATCCTGCTCGCGCAGGGATTTACACGAGCAGATTTCGAGAATGGCTGTAGCGACCGCCTGATCGACACGCTGGTCGCCTGGGGGAGTGAGGAGCAGATCCGCAAGCGGATCGACGCTCACTTGACCGCCGGTGCCAACCACGTCTGCCTGATGCCGTTACGGTGCGATGAGAGCAATCTCCCCGACGAGCGGGCGCTAGAAGCTTTTTCCCCGCGGTGAAGGAGGCGAGACCTGGCAGGGGTCGTGCGGGTCTTTGAAGTCGATCACCCGGCTACTCAGCAATGGCAGCAGACAAGGAAGTAGGATTTGCGCAGGTCTGGGACTTTGGGCCAGAAGCAGCGAACGCGCACTATTTTGCTGGTCGTGCAGACGGGTTGCGTGTCGCACCCCTGACGCATCTCATGAAAGCTCGGGTCGGTGATGTTTCCTAGCCACAGGGGGAAGAGACCAGCAGCTCGGTTAAGTGGCGCTGCTCTTATCGTGGAACCAACCGGGACGCCAACTCAGCCCGTCGCCCTCACGCGCGCAGGGACAAAGTACGCTCTGGTGATTCAGCACGAGGGAGAGGGGTTTTGTCGATTGAACAAGAGTTCGCGGTTCTGCACAGATATCAAGGGCGTACTCACCGAACCGGGCGTCCACCTAGCGCAGCATTTCCTGCCGGGCTCGTCAGGTCCTCAATTCTTCACTGATAATTCTTATCTGTTGTCATTCCCTACTAGGTTGCCCTTGGGCTTTTTGCTATTTACAGAGGACCATTTACAACAAGGAGGAAGACTCATGGCAGACAATATTGTGCAGGTCTCCGACGACAGTTTTGACAGCGAAGTGCTCAAGTCGCCCGTGCCGGTGCTCATCGACTTCTGGGCGCCGTGGTGCGGGCCGTGCCGGGCGGTCGCGCCGATTGTCGACGAACTCGCGGGCGAGTATGCCGGCAAACTCAAGATCGTCAAGATGAACGTGGACGACAACCCGCGCACTCCCGCCCGCTACGGCGTGCGTGGCATTCCCAATTTGATTCTGTTCAAGAACGGTGAGGTGCAGCAACAGATCGTCGGCGCCGTACCCAAGGCGCATCTGGTCAAAGCCATTTCCACCGTGGTGTAATCAGAACAGCAGCCGCCTGGTGCTGACGTTCAGCGCCAGGCCCAGCGCAATCATCATGGTCAACAGCGACGACCCGCCGTAACTCAACAGCGGCAACGGCACTCCGACCACCGGGAGCATGCCAAGGTTCATGCCGATGTTGATCAGCATCTGCCAAAACACGATGCTGGCAGTGCCGGCGGCGATGAGAGCGCCGAAGCGGTCGCGTGCTTTCCCGGCAATGACCAGCAAGCGCAGCAGCAGGGCACAGTAGAGGGTCAGCAGCACGGTGGTGCCGATAAACCCCCATTCTTCGGCTATCACGGCGAAGACAAAGTCAGTGTGTTTCTCCGGCAGGAAATCGAGGCGGTTCTGCGTTCCCTGCAGAAACCCTTTGCCCCACAACATCCCCGAACCAACAGTGATCTTGGACTGGATCATATGATAGCCGGTGCCAAGTGGGTCGCTATCAGGATTGAGGAACGATAACACCCGCTGCTTTTGATAGGATTTCATATGCCGCCACAGCACTGGCAGGACACTGCTCCCAGCAATCCCCGCCAGTGCGAACGAACGCAGGCGTATCCCGGCGGCGAAGACCAAGCTGAGGAAGAGCAGCCCGAGCACCATGGCGGTCCCAAGATTGGGCTCGGCCAAGACCAACCCTGTCGGGATCGCCGCTACAATTGCCGGATAGATTAAGTCCCGCAAGCCATATCCTTGAGGCGGAGCATAGCGGTGAAAGTCGCGGGCCAGCACTAACAGCAGCGTCACCTTCGCTAGCTCAGACGGCTGTACGGAAAAGAAGCCGAGAGCGATCCAACGACGCGCTCCTCCGCCGAACGACCCCAATACGGGCACAAGTACGAGCAGCAGGAGCGACAAGCCATACGGAATATACGCCCAGTTCTCCAGGCGCCGGTAATCAATCGCGAAGGCGGCAAACATGCCGAGCAGGCCCAGGACCGCCCAACTGATCTGACGGGTCGCCCAGGGACTGAGCCGGTGTCCGCTCTGGTAAGTTGCGCTGTACACGGCCATCATCCCGACGCCGAGCAACAGCAAGATCAACAGCAGCAACAACCAATCAAGATGAGATATCAGTCTTCGGTCGAACCTGAGCATGCTCTCCCCTCTCTCCTCGGGTGAGGGCAAAGTAGTCGGCTAGCACCTTGCGCACGACTGGCGCCGCGGCTGCGCCCCCGCCCTCGCCAACATGCTCGAGCAGACAGGCTACGGCCACCTCGGGGGCATCAGCCGGCGCGAACGCGATGAACCAGGCATGATCTCGGTATTGCCGGGGCAGCGTCTTTCCCTTGCCGCGGGTCCCGGCGATCACCTGGGAAGTCCCCGTTTTGCCCGCCACGAGGATATCAGGTAACTGCGCTTTCTTGCCGGTTCCCTGAGGACTGTTGACCACGTCACGCATGCCGGCTTGGACCAACTGCACGGTCTGAGGCTTCAGGTCGATCTTATTGATCACCTCAGGCTCATACTCTCGCACCGTCCCGTTCTCATCATCAACCACCCGTTTGACGACGTGCGGACGATAGACCGTGCCACCATTGGCGATCGTCGCAGCCACCACCGCCATCTGTAGCGGCGTGGCGGTGACATACCCCTGCCCGATCGCCACTGACAACGTCTCTCCGGCGAACCAAGGAGCGTTGAGGATTCGCTTTTTCCAGGTCGGATCGGGAATCACCCCACCTACCTCGTGATCAAGCGCAATGCCCAAGGGGTCACCTAAGCCAAAGCGCCGGGCATACTCGGCGATGGCGTTAATGCCGAGTCGCTGACCAACCTGGTAGAAATAGACGTCGCATGATTGAGCGATGGCTTGCTGCAGATCAAGACTGCCATGCCCGCCCTTCTTCCAGCAATGAAACACGTGGCTGCCAAACGGTAAGCTACCGGAACAGGAGAAGCGCGTGGCGGGCGTGATGAGACCCTTTTCCAGGGCCGCCGTAGCCAGTATCACCTTAAAGGTCGAACCCGGCGGATACTGGCCTTGGATCGCGCGGTTACTCAAGGGATGCAGTGGATCTGCAATCAGGGTGCGCCATTCATCGGTTTTGATGCCGCGCGCAAAGACGTTGGGATCAAACACCGGACGGCTCACCATAGCCAAGACGTCCCCCGTATGAACGTCAAGGACGACGATCGCGCCTTCTTTCCCTTCGAGTGCGGCTTCGGCTGTCTTTTGCAGGTCCTGATCCAAGGTCAGCGTCAAGCTTTTCCCGGCCTGCGCTTCCACTTCCCCCAACACGCGGAGCCGCTTACCGGTGGCGTCAACCTCGATTTGTTGCCCGCCGCCCTGGCCGCGCAACTCCGGCTCCCACTTTTTTTCTATGCCGAACTTGCCAATGAGATCCCCCAGGCGGTACCCGGGGAAAAGCGTCATTTCCTGCGAGTTGACTTCTCCTACATAACCGAGGAGGTGAGCCGCCAAGCCATCGGGGGGATACTGCCGTTTGGTGCCGACTTCAACGTCGACCCCGGGGATGTCTAATTGATGGGACTCCACGGCGACAAGCGTACCCCAGGTGATATCTTTCGCCAGCACTACTCCCTCATAGGAAGGGCGACGCGAACTGCGCGGCAGCGAGTCCCCGCTCAGGCTGGTGTTGTCGGTCAAATAGCCGGACAGCGCGTGCAGCGTCGCTTTCACATCCGGAGCATCCTCTGGCACCAGCACGACATTGAACGACGGACGGTTGTCAAGCAGGACTCGCCCCTGGCGGTCGTACACCACTCCGCGCAGAGGGGGAGTACGCTTGAGGCGCAGGCGATTGTTCTCGGAGAGCGAACGGAGATTCTCACCTTCTCTCACCTGCAAACGCCATAAGCGAGAGACGAGCAGGGAAAATGCCACGAGCATCAGTAAGGCGAGGACACCTAAACGGGGAGTGCAGGAAGGAGGAGATTCCCGTGGACGGAGCACACTGTGTGGCTCAAGCATTTACATCCTGTAGTCGAACGGCTCGCCACGGTAGAGCAAGGCAAACACCAGCGGAGTGAGCACCATCGCCACCGTTGCGTCCCACATGACATACCGTGCCACCATGGGTTGCAACACCTCGGCGAGTTCGCCGAACTCGCCGAGAAACAAGAACGCACCAGTCTTGAGCACGACCGCGAGAAATACCATGGACAGGACGGACAGCGGGTTGTTCAGCCACAAGCACCGCGAGGCTGCCGTGACTCCGGCGAACACCAAGCTCATGGCAAAGGCGTTCATTCCCACCGGTACGCCCGAGCACGTGTCAAGTCCATAGCCGAGAAAGAAAGCCCCCGCAGCCCCTCCGGCAGAGCGATGGTAGATGCCGAGATAAACACAGAGAATCAAGAGCAGGTCGGGAACCCAGGGGAGATAATGAAAAACCGTAGTCTGCAAGAGAACGGCACTGACTCCGCTGCACGCCAGCAGCGGCAGCGTCCATCTGTTTTTCTCCCTGGAACCGTCACTCTCCCGCACGGACAACACCGGGAGTGACCACCAGGACCTCTTCCACTTTGGAGAGTTCGGCACTGAGCATAACCTCCACATCTTGGAACATCCGGCTGTCTTTCGTCCCCACCCGCGCCACAGTTCCGATCATCTGGCCCTTGGGGAAGGTGCCATCAAGGCCCGAGGTCACAACCTGGTCTCCCACCTGCACCTCATCCCCACGCTGGACGTATTTCAGCGTACAACCACCCTCAATCGTTCCGGCCGCGATCCCATGCGTCCGGGTTCGTTGCACCAGAGCATCCACCCCGCTGTTAGGATCAGAAACCAGCAGTACGCGCGCCGTATGGGCGCTGACCGACAGAACTTTCCCCACCACACCCTCGGGCGTAAGCACTGCCATCCCCTTGGTGATGCCGTGCGTTTCCCCTTTATCGAGAATCACCGTCTGGACCCAGACGACGGGGCTGCGGCCGACCACGTGGGCGGCCACCGCCGTGACCCCGAGTTCGTCGCGTAGCGCCAGGAGTTTCTCCAGCCGCTGGTTGGTCAGATCGAGTTCCAGCGCCTGCTGCTCCATTCCTGCCAACGCTTCCAGCCGCTGGCGTAACGCCTCATTCTGTTCCCGGACAGACCACAGCGCGACGTAGCGCTCCCACAGCCGCTCGGCCCGCTGCCCCACGGCGGTCGCCCCAACTTGAAGCGGGTGCATCACTTCGAGCAACAGCACCCCGACCGGGTCGATGCGATATGGGGCTCGCGTATTCACCGCGGCCAGGAATAGAGAGAGCAGCAAAAAGAACCCACAGGACAAGATCACCCGGTATCGGCTGAGTAATCTCTGCATGAGTCTCGCTCAGATAGCGGTTTTTTCGCTATTGTATGGCCACTTCTCTGAGCAGAGAAAGCTCGTCTAACGCCTTCCCCGCCCCCATCACAACCGCCGTCAGGGGATCGTCTGCCACCATGACCGGCAGTCCGGTCTCTTCACGCAACAGCACATCGAGGTTGCGCAAGAGCGCGCCGCCGCCTGCCAGCACGATCCCTTTGTCCACAATATCCGAGGCCAGTTCCGGTGGCGTGCGTTCCAGCGCCACACGCACCGCCTCGACGATTTGGTTGATCGCTTCGAGCAACGAGTCACGAATTTCCTCGTCACTGAGTTCGACCGTTTTCGGTACTCCGGCGACAAGATCCCGCCCCTTGATCTGCATGGTTTGAATCTCGTCTCCCGGATAGGCCGAACCAATAGTGATTTTGATCAGTTCCGCCGTGCGCTCGCCAATCAAGAGATTGTATTTCCGCTTGATATACTGGATGATCGCCTCATCCATCTTGTCTCCTCCCACTCGTACCGAACGGGAGAAGACGATCCCCGCCAAGGAAATGACCGCCACCTCGGTGGTGCCACCACCGATATCGACAATCATATTGCCCACCGGTTCGGTGACCGGCAAGCCCGCCCCGATCGCCGCAGCCATCGGCTCTTCCATCAGGTACACCTCACGGGCACCCGCCGATTCAGCAGACTCCCTGACCGCTCGCTTTTCGACCTCAGTAATCCCGTTCGGGACACAAATCACAATCCGCGGTCGCACGAGGGCGCGACGGTTATGGACTTTATGAATAAAATAGCGGAGCATAGCCTCCGTGGTTTCGAAGTCGGCGATCACTCCGTCTTTGAGCGGGCGGATGGCAACGATATTTCCTGGAGTACGGCCTAACATCTTCTTTGCCTCAATCCCCACCGCCAGCACGCGCTTGCTCCCGCGGAAGTCTTTTTGCACGGCAACAACTGATGACTCGTTACAAACAATTCCTTGCCCTTTTACGTAGATTAGCGTGTTTGCCGTACCCAAGTCGATAGCGAGGTCGTCAGATAACATTCCCCACAGCGAACTAAAAACCATCGTTCTATTCCCTTTATAACCAGTGCTAGTCCTAGCAAAACGAGGTTTTTAGCAGAATTCATTTCTCTGAGCAAGTCGCAGTAGGATGTTGATTTTTTCCCCTTGTTTATTATAGGCTGAAAAGGAGGAGGTTTAAACCAGTGCTTGAATTCATGCGCCGCCGCACGCGATCATCGGTAATTAAAGTTTTATTTTCTATTATCGTCCTGGTGTTCATTTTCTGGGGAGTGGGCGGACCCGTGAGCGGCAACCGGCCCGACGTGATTGCCAACATCAATGGGCAACCGATTTCGTATAAAGAATTTCAACGCGCTTACGGAAACGTCAAGGCAACGTATCGCGACGCATACAAAGATCGTCTCACTCCCGAAATTTTGCAGATGTTGAACTTAAAAGAACAGACCCTCGACCAACTCGTCAATGCCAAACTCATGGAAGGAGAAGCACGACGGCTGAGATTCTCCGTCGATGACGACGAAATACGACAGGCGATTGCCGCCATGCCGGTTTTTCAGACGGAGGGGAAATTCAATCAGACGCAATACGCCCGGGTCCTTCGCTTCTACCAGGCAACCCCAGGCGAATTTGAAGAGGAACAGCGCGCACAACTGTTGAGAAAGAAACTCGAGTCCTTAATGAGTAATGCCCCGCAGGTCACCGATGACGAGGCTCAGGATCTTTTTCGCCTGGCTGCCGAGAAGGTAAACCTGTCTTTCGTCAGCGTGGCCTCGGCCGACTTGTTGCCTAAGGGCACGATCGAGAAAAAAGAAACCGAGGAATTTTACAACACACATCGTGAGTCTTTTCGTCAACCCGAACGGGTCCGTTTCGCGTACGTCGCCTACCCCGCGGCGCACTTTACCTCCCAGGTACAGATTTCCGACGAGGCCATAGCCGAGGTCTACAACGACAACAAAGACACACGCTTTACAACCTCCGCCCGCGTCCAGGCTCGACACATTTTATTTTCCCTCTCTGCCGATGCTTCAGCGGAAGACAGAGAGAAAGCTCGCACCACTGCGAGTGAGGTCCTTCAGCGCGCGCGCGCTGGGGAGGACTTTGCCACCTTGGCCAAGGCATACTCCCAGGATACCGCGACCGCGGGCAAGGGAGGAGACCTGGGAACTTTCGCGCGCGGCCGCATGGTGAAACCGTTCGAAGAGGCCGCCTTCAATCTGCCCGCGGGCGGCATCAGCGACCCGGTCGAAACTCCCTTCGGCCTCCACCTCATCAAGGTCGAGGAAGTGCTGCCCGCGCAAGCGCGCCCACTCGACGAAGTCAAAGAAGAAATCCGCCAGGAACTCGTGCAAGCGCGCGCGCGCGACTTGGCTAGCGAGCGTGTCCGGGCAGACCGGAGCAAAATGCAGAACGGCACTTCCCTGGCTGAGGTCGCCCAGGCCGCAGGCCTCACTGTCGTGGAAACTCCGCTGGTGGCACGAGACGAGACCTTGCCTGACTTGGGGCGGCAACCGACCCTGATTGAGGCCGTTTTCGGCTTGTCGCCGCAACAAGTGAGCGAGCCTGTGCAAGTGCAAGACACGTGGTATCTGCTTTCCCTGCGTGAGAAGGTGCCCTCCGCAATTCCAGACTTTGCGACCGTTGCTGAAGAGGCAGAGAAACGCTGGAAGAGCGACAAAGCCGAACAGTTGGCGCAGGAAAAAGCTAATGCGCTGTTGGCGCGGGTGAAAGAAACTAAGGACTTGGCCGCCGTCGCGGCGCAAGAACATTTGAAGGTCGAAGAAACCGGCCCATTTACGCGGCAAGGCGGCTATATCCCCAAGATCGGCAGCTTGGCGGATTTGAAAAAAGCCGCGTTTCGTCTGACCAGCGAGGCGCCAGTTATCCCTCAGACATACCTGTGGGGAGGAAACGCATTTGTCGCAGTCCTGAAAGAGCGGGTCCCGCCCAGGCCGGAAGAGTTTGAGAAAAAGAAAGCCGCGCTACGAGAGGAATTCCTCAAACGCAAACAGGATATAGTAGTAGACGAATTCGTGCGCTACTTGAAGCAGCGCGCTACCATCACTTACAATCAGGACGTGTTGCAGAAAATCCCAGGCTAGAGAGGAGGCCGATGACGATGCTGAAAGCTGGCGATACCGCCCCTGAATTCATCGTGCAAACGCACGACGGGAAAGATCTCTCGCTTGCAAGCCTGCGCGGGAAAAAGGTCCTGCTATGGTTTTACCCCAAAGCGGACACCCCAGGCTGAACTACGGAAGGCCGCGGGTTCCGCGACCAGATTGCCGATTTTCGTGCGCAGAATGTAGAAGTACTCGGAGTGAGTTTCGATACGGTGGCGGAAAACGCCGCTTTCGCGCAAAAATTCAGCTTTCCCTTCCCCCTCTTGTGTGACACCACTCGCGCGGTCGGCCTCGCCTATGGCGCCTGCGACAATGCCAAGGCCGGCTACGCTAAACGGATCAGTTACCTCATCGACGAACAGGGACAGATCCTCAAGGCCTACGATGCGGTCACGCCCCGTAGCCATCCGGCGGAAGTGCTGGCGGATTTGCTGGCGTAAAATCCTGGAGGGGTGACCGGCCGGTCGCCTCTCCAGTCCTCTCACAACTCCCGGGCGCTTTTCGTCGCCGCCTCATAGACCAGTTTGAGCGGCACGTCTTGGTCTCGCGCTAAACGTTTACAGTCTTCATACTCCGGCGCGACGTTAACCCGGCCGTCAGGGCCGTACGCGAGTTTCACCCGCACGCTGCCGTAGGGAGTGACAACTTCTCGGCTCTCGCGGCGCAAGGCGACACGCGCGACCGGATACGAACGAATACCAAGCGTCGAGGTCTCGGCGAAAAGAATCGCACTTAATTTATCACTATTAGTGATTTCTCCCAGCACCCACAGCAGCACGCCCGGCCGGTTCTTTTTCATCTGGATCGGCGCGAGAAACACGTCGCGCGCACCGGCAGCGAACAACCGCTCCATCACATGCTCATATAACTCGGGGTTCAGGTCGTCAATATTCGTCTCCAGCACAAGCAGTTGTTCTTCTCGCGGGGTTTCACTCGTGCTGCCAAGGAGCACTCGCAGGAGATTAGGCCGGTCAGGTAAAGTGCGCTCACCCGCGCCGTAGCCGACCGCGGTTAATTGTAATTGCGGTACGGCCTCGTGCTGCGCTACGGCCACAACGATTGCTGCACCCGTCGGTGTGACCATCTCCGCACCGCCGTCTTCGAGGCGTACCGGCCACCCTCTCAGTAATTCCACGGTCGCCGGTCCTGGGATCGGCAGCACGCCATGGCGCGAGGGCACTAACCCCTTCCCCATCGGCAAGGCCGAGGCATAGACTTTTTCAATCCCCAACGCGTGCAGACCAAAGGCAGCGCCGACGATATCTACGATCGAATCGACTGCGCCCACTTCATGAAAATGTACGGCCTCGACAGCAACGCCATGAACCCGGCCCTCAGCCTCGGCCAGGACCGTAAAGATACGCAGGGCAGTTTCCTTCACCCGGGGGATCAGGTCGCTCTCCCGCAGCATGCGCGCAATAGCGCGAAAGCTACGTTCCCCCAGTGGCTCGCTCACCTCGACATCAAACTTGGTAGCACGGATGCCGCTCAACTTCCGTTCCGTCTGACTCAATTGATAGCCTGAGAGCGGCAGCTTCGCGAGTTCTGCGCGTAAAGCATCCAGTGAAACCCCTAAGTGCAGCAACGCGCCAACTGTCATATCACCGCTCAAGCCCGAAAAGGCGTCAAAATAGGCGATTTTCATGTCACCCCTCGCTGTCGTGTGGCTTTCTGCTGTGTTCCTAGGCACTTCTGCCACTTTGAGCAACGGCGGTCACGTCGCTGGTTGCGTCTGGGTTAGGGAGAGGTCAACGCGCCGGGTCTTCCCGCTCTTAGGCGTCGTCAGCCGGTGGTGCGCCAGGTTGCGCCGTGCCTCAAGGAACCGGCCGGTGAAGTCGCTGTCGCCCCACTGTACGGCGCAGGCCTCGCCAATGCGGAGGCCGGTACGGGCGAGGAGCGAAACGAACGGATACCGCTGTGGGAAATGCTCCTGGCACGTGCGCAGCAACACCCCGAGTTCTTCGCGGGTCAAGAAGGTGGCTTTTTGCTGTTGCGCTCCTTCCTCTTTGCGTGATCTCCGCATAATGCGGAGACAGGGGTTACGGTCCACATGCGCGTCTTCGACCGCATGGCTAAACATCGCCCGCAAGGGAGCGAGGGCATTATTGGCCGTGCTGCGACTCTTCCCCCTCGCCAAGATGCCGTAGATGAGGGTTTTTACCTCTTCCCGCGTCACCGTGCCGATATCCTTCCGCCGAAAGGTCGGCAGGAGGTAGAGCCGAAAAGCATCCTCATATACGTACACGGTTGACGGCTTGCAATGCGCCTTGACGTAGGTGTCCAGCCAGTGGCGAAAGTAGGCGTCAAACGGCCGCTGCGGCTTCTCGTCCAGGAGCGAGAAGTCCCCTAAGCCTAATACGTCTATCAAGCCAGCCAGCGCACGTTCACATATGTGAACGGATCAACAGACGTACAAGGGTGCAAGCCACCCACCGCTCTATTCGCCTTCTCTTCTCTTGTTTCCTGACAACCGCACACGGTAGAGTCCGCCAGTTTACCTAAAGAAAGGGAAGCGCATGAGCAGGAACATGCTTCTTCTTACAGTGACCGGAGTATTCGTAATGGTCTACGCTTACACTGAGGCAGCAACAGTAAATGTCTCGAATGCTGGCGTAGACAGCTCCACCTGTGGGGCCACAAGCTCCCCCTGTCGCTCAATTAGCCAAGCAATTGTAAACG
>JBGPOI010000004.1:0-36470 GCA_041487975.1 Binatia bacterium
ATCTTGGTGTGCCAGACATATAGGTGCACTGGCACGGCCGCCGCGTCTCGCGTTGCGCTTGCTTTTTGCGCCTCCCTTGTGGTACGGATGGGCAAATTTTGTCCACCGAAGGAGGATCTCATGGGTACTTCACACCGTGGCTGGCTGTTTGCCGTGCTCGTGCTGAGCCTGCTACTGCTGGGGAGCGCGCCACGTGCCCGGGCGGCGGTGGTGGGTCAGGGGTCCTGTGTAACTGGGACCGATGTCTGTCTAGGCAACACCGGGGTGATTGGCACGAAATCGTGCAACGGGGATTTCGCCTGCAAAGACAACAGCGGGAGGATTCACAACCACGACTGCACCGGGTTCGGGGCCTGCTTTTGGAACACCGGGACCGTCGATAACAACTCCTGCACCGGGGATGATGAAGCCTGCGCTGGGAACACCGGGGCTGTCGGCACCCATTCCTGCACCGGAGAGGTGGCCTGCATTGTGAACACTGGGGTCGTCGGCAACGACTCCTGCACTGGGGTCGCCGCCTGCGATAGCAACACCGCCCCCGTCGGCAACGGCTCCTGCACCGGGGATCACGCCTGCATCTTCAACACCGGGAAGATTGGTCACGACTCCTGCACCGGGGATCACGCCTGTTTTGAGAACACCGCCCCCGTCGGCAACCACTCTTGCACCGGGTTCGAGGCTTGCGATAGCAACAGCGGGAAGATTGGCAACAACGCCTGTAACGGAGATAGGGCCTGCCTCTTCAACACCGCTGACATTGGCCCAGGTCAGTGTAACGGCGCTCCGAACCCGGTTACGGGCAAGGGTGTCTGCGAGCCGTAACGCGGGCCACAGGGGGTGAGGGGAGCGGGCGCGACGCGGCGCCACAGCTCTCCCGCCTGACCCTGCCCCTTCCCAAAAGCCAGCCGCGGGCCGGGGTCTCACTTTTTACCTCATAAACGGATTCGTATTCCGCTGAATCCGTGCAATTCTCCTCACTGCGCGCGCCAAATTTTCCACCGAAATTAGTACCGCTAGCGTTTTTCTCGCGCCTTTGCTGGTCGTGTCCATCTCTGAGCGGAACGTCAACTGCATCCTTGACCTCTCTGCCCCCCTCACATAAAGGAAACGCATGGCAAAAAAAGCGTCAGCGCCGAAAGGGCCGTTGTTAGGCGCGCACATGTCTATTGCCGGCGGGGTAGACAAAGCTCTCCTCTTAGGCAAAGAGGTGGGCTGCGACACGGTGCAGATCTTTACCAAATCCTCGCGCCAATGGGCGAGCAAGCCGCTGAGCCAAGACGAGACTGCCGCCTTCCACGCGGCCAAACGCACCACTGGCCTCACCACTGTCGTTGCTCATGACTCGTACCTGTACAACTTCGCCGCGCCCGCTGAGGTCCTGCGCAAGAAGTCGGTGAATGGCCTGATCGACGAAATGGAACGCTGCGAGGCTCTGGGCGTCGCCTATCTGATTGCCCACCCCGGCGCTCATGTCGGCGCGGGTGAAGCCGCCGGCATCAAGACCATCGCCAAATCTATCGACGAGATGCACAAGACCTGCCCCGGTTACACGACCAAGCTCGCCATCGAGATCACCGCCGGCCAGGGATCGAACCTCGGCTACCGCTTTCAACAGGTGCGGCAGATCATCGACGCAACCAAAGCGCCAGGGCGATTGCGTGTTTGCTTTGACACCGAACACGCCTTTGCCGCGGGCTATGACCTACGCACGGTGGACGGTTACGAGCGTACTTTTGCTGAGTTCGACGAGACCATCGGCTTGAACTTGTTGGTCGCGTTTCATCTCAACGACGCTAAGAAAGACCTCGGCTGCCGAGTGGACCGGCATGAACACATCGGCAAAGGATTTCTCGGCTTGGCAGCGTTCCGCCTGCTGCTCAACGACCAGCGATTTTGGGGACTGCCGATGTGCCTGGAGACGCCCAAGAGTGACGATTGCCACGAGGACCGCGAGAATTTGGCGACTCTGCGCGGGCTCTTAGCCCGTTGACTCATTGATCCATTGATTCATTGGCTCAATGAAGAAATGACTCAATCAACAATCAAGAAAAGACGGCTGGGAATACAGCTCGCGGCAGCCCTGGGAGGTCTCGGCTTGCTGGGACTGCTGGTGTGGCATATCGGGATCGGCGAGGTCGTCGCTCACCTGCGTCCGATCGGCTGGTCGGCGCCGCTGCTGCTCGTCCCCTATATCGCTATTGCCCTGTGTGACGCCAAAGGATGGGCCTGCGCGATCCCAGCCACCGTGCATGCCCAGAAAGTCCCCCTCTGGCGCTTGTCTCTCGCTCGCGTGGCAGGTGAGGCAGTGAACAATCTTACCCCGACCGCCACCCTTGGCGGCGAGCCGATCAAGGTCTATCTGCTGCGCGCGCATGGGCTCACCGTAGACACCGGCCTAGCCTCGGTAGTGGTTGCGAAGACCACACTCGTGGTATCACAGGTAGTGTTTATTCTGCTCGGTCTCCCCTTTTTTCTCTATCGTTTGGGTTGGATACGACAGGGGTGGTGGGTGTTGGGACCAGTGCTCCTCCTCGCTTACGGCTTCGTCATGCTCCTGATCCGTTGGCAACGCCGCGGATTGATAGGGACGGCGGTACGCGCGCTGCGGCGTCTGCTGCCGCACTGGCAGAGATTGGCGCAATGGGAAGAACGTGCCCAGCGGATCGACGCGCACTTGCTGGGTTTCTATGAGGGAAACACCCGAGGGTTTATCGCCTCGACGATCTATCACTTTCTCGGCTGGCTGCTGGGAGCGGTGGAAGTACTGTTCTTCTTTCACCTGATGGGCGTGCCGGTGGCGCCGGTCGATGCGCTGATTATCGAGAGCATGGTGCAACCGCTGACCGCCGCCGCCCTCGTCATTCCTGGCGCCCTGGGCGTGCAGGAGGCTGGCGGCGTGTTTCTCTGCCGCTTACTCGGGCTGGACGACGGCGCGGGACTGACCCTCATGACCTTGAAGCGTGCCCGCGAAGCGGTCTATAACCTCGTTGGCCTGACCGTGCTCGCGCGTGTGAGCGGCGTGCTGTTCCCGCAAAAGGTTCACTCGCTGTAGATCAACAGCATCACACCGATAAACATGATCAGTCCTGGCCACAGGTAACCGCCCAGCCGGTTCTTGGACAGTCGCGTATCATCCACGACCTTGGCAATCATGGCGGCGATGCCAGAACTCGCCATGATTGAGTGGTGACGGTAAATTTTGTCCGCCACAGCGCCAGTGCCGTGCCTATGCAAAAACAGCATCCCTGCCGCGGAAATGGCGAGGGTGGGAAAGATCAGGCCCCAGACCGGACGTGTGAGGGTACCGCGGCAACGCAGCCATTCGATCACACCAATGCCGAGCACGATGAAAGTGAACAACGTGTGTTGCAAGACCTGCGTATCAGCAAGGCTTTCCCATAGGGATAATGGCCCCCAAGGCCACGTCTCGGGATCGTGACGTACGAACAAGAAGACCCCTAAGCAAAAGAATAAACCGGGCCAGCCGTAACGCGCCCAGGCGGAGCGGGGATTACTCGAAGCAGCGAGGAGGGCGAGTCCGCCAGCCAAAAGCACGAACACACCGGCAATGTGATGGTTCAACTCGGAGTACGCCTTGTCCTCGTCCGGCGGTAGGACCGGCTCATTGTGATGATGCCCTTCCATGTGGCCTTCCGGCATGCTCAGCCCGGCCATGTGATGTTGGTGCTCGGTTGCCGAAGATTCAGCACCGCCTTCCCTCGTCATGTGGTCATGAGACTCGGGCTGGCCGCCAGGGGCGTCGGTCCCCTCCCCCGCTGCCATACTGTGATGGTCAGGCGGCGGAGACGGCTCTTCCTTTTGCGCCCGGACCGACGGAGCCACAGAGAGCACAATGAGTGACCAAAGAGCAAGAGTACCCAACGAAATGAGACTATTCTTTCTCATGTTCCTTCTCTTTCCCGCACCCTGCGCAGCCACCCGAACCGTCCAGCGCGGAACAGCAACCAGGCCAGGGATAGCCAAAACACATGGGCGCCAATCGCCGCTCCCCAGAGAAACCAACCCAATTGGCCGGTCAGGGCGCTGGCCACGATGAGAACGGTGAAGTCACGCGTCGTCAGGCTGGCGAGCAATTTCTTGACCAACGTGTCTTCCCAACCGCTACGGCGGTTCCCTGTCTCCTCGGTTTTCTCTGCCAGGGTGACCAACAGAAAGGCCAGGAATCCGCCCAAAGCCAGGATTACAGCCAGGACCAAGGCGTGGCCTGCCGCACCATTGCGCCACACCGCAACTCCCATACCGAGGAAGATCGCGATATAAACGATGGTATCACAGACATTATCAAGCCAGTCGCCGAGGGGGGACTCCATGAACTTGACCCGTGCCACCTCCCCATCGCAGCAATCCAGCACGACCGAGAACTGCAAGAGCAACGCGCCAAGCACCGGTCCCCAGTATCCCCCAGGCAAAAAGCACAGCGCGCCGAACATGCCGATCAGGCAGGAGAGCACGGTGATGTGGTTGGGACTGAGGGGAGTCCGCAGCAACCAAGGAGTGATCAGCCGGGAGAGTTTGCGGTTGCAATAAGTATCCACCTGGCCGTCACGCGGGTTTTCCAGAGACAGCAACAAATCATGCTCGACTCTGGCCAAATTAGAACCTGCTGTAAGGTGACGCAGGAAATGGCCGCGCGCCGCGCCCGTCCGGATCTTGTTGCTACTGGCTAGCACGGTAGTCTCGGGCAAGGATTTTCCCTGAGCCAGCTCTGCGCACATCTCCGGCACTCGAGAACCGTCGGTCAAGGCAAGCAGAGGAACCCCTGCCGTATCAGCGACCGTAACGGATTTTCCTGGGGCAGCCTGCCGAGAGAGTTCTTGGACCAAGGAATGACGAAAGATGGTGTCAACGGCGAACACCAGACAGAAACTTTCCTGCTCTATCGCAGACATAGCTCCTAGGTTCAGACGTACCCACGCGACTTGACTGGTCACCCGCGGGTCGTTTTGTAGTTCGTGCTGGAGAGCTTCCTGATCTTGAGCGAGGACAATGTAACAGGTTGCCGCCCCAGCTTTCTGGGCAGTGAGCACGGCCCGTTGCAAAAGAGAAAGACCACCGAGCCGAGTAAGTGGAGAGACGCCGCCACCGGACACCACAATGACCGCTGCTGTTCTCATCAAGCAGCGGCACTATATAGGATAGCCTGGCACGGTTCAAGGCGAAGCAGCGGTTGCTTTTCTTATCCGTCGGCGTGTGTATAATAACCCCGCTATCCGAGCTGAGAAGGAGAAGGGAATGCGGACGCTGTTCTTGAACCCCCCGGCATACGACAACTTTGATGGTGGCGCGGGCTCGCGCTATCAGGCCACGCGCGAGGTCTGGTCGTTTTGGTACCCAACCTGGCTGTGTTATCCAGCCGGGATGATCAAAGACAGCCGCGTACTCGATGCTCCACCGGAGAAGCTGAACCAAGCTCAGACCGTCGAAATCGCCAAAGACTACGACTTTGTCGTCCTGCACACCAGCACCCCGTCGTTCAAAATGGACGTGCGCACCGCCGAGATGATTAAGGCAAAGCGCCCTCATTGTGTGATCGCCTTCGTCGGCGGCCACGCCACCGCAGTGCCGGATCAGACTCTCAAAGCGTCCGAAGCCATCGACATCGCCGCCCGCAAAGAATTCGACTTCTCGATGAAAGAGGTAGCCGAAGGGTGGGACTGGAGTAAAATCCTGGGCATCAGCTATCGCCAGGACGGCAAGATCTATCACAACCTCGACCGCGCACCTTTAACCAGCGAGGAACTGGACAGCCTGCCGTTTGTCACGCAGATTTACGACCGGGATCTCGACTTCCGCAAATACAACAGCCCATATTGCCAGTACCCTTACGTCTCTCTGTATACCGGCCGTGGCTGCCCGGCCCGTTGCACATTCTGTTTGTGGCCGCAGGTCACCACCGGTCACTCCTATCGTACCCGGTCGGCCGATAACGTGATTGAAGAAGTCAAAGAAATGCAGCGCCTCTTCCCAGGAATGAAAGAGGTGTTCTTCGACGACGACACGTTCACCGCCGACCCCAAACGGGCACGCGAGATCGCCCAGAAGCTCAAACCCCTCGGTTTGTGCTGGTCCACCAACTCGCGCGCCAACGTCGATTATGAAACCCTCAAGGTCATGAAAGACGGCGGCCTGCGGCTGTTTGTCATCGGTTATGAATCCGGCAATGCTCAGATCCTCAAGAACATCAAAAAGGGCGTGGCTCTAGAGACGGCGCGCCGTTTCACTAAGGACTGTCACCAAGTCGGCGTCCTGATCCACGGCACTTTCATCCTCGGGCTGCCCGGCGAAACCCGAGAGACGATCCAAGAGACCATGCGTTTTGCGCGGGAGATGAATCCGGAGACGATCCAGGTATCCCTCGCTTCGCCGTATCCCGGCACGGCGTTCTATGACTACGCGGTTGAGCACGGCTACATTAAGCCCGAAGATTTAGTGGACGAGACCGGCTACCAGAAGTGTGTGATCAATTACCCGAACTTGTCGGGAGAAGAGATCTTCACCGCGGTGGAGAAGTTCTACAAATCGTACTACCTGCGGCCGCGTTACATCTTCAAGGCGGTCAAGAAGATGGCCCGCGAGCCCGACGAGCGTAAACGGATGTGGCAAGAAGGGAAAGACTTCTTCCGCACGATGCGCACGCGTCGGCAGATGAGCGCGAAGGCGCAGGCTGCTTCGTCGCCGGCAGTGTAGAAACTATCCGTACAGCTTCTCGCTGAACGTTGTTTCCCGGTCCCCTCTCCCGCAGAGCGGGAGAGGAAGAAGGGGCGGCAGAAGCCCTCCTTGCCTTTGCTCCCCCATCCGCATGACTACAGTCCTCTTCCTGCTTTTTATCAGCCTTCTCCTTGGTGCCTCTCTCTATTCTCTCTTCACCCTGTATGCGGCCTGGAGGCTTTTTCGCGAAGTCCCCCCCAGTGCTGACGCGTTCCCGCCGGTGTCACTCTTCAAGCCGTTAAAGGGCGCACCTGCCGACCTCTACGCTCACCTCGCCAGCTTCTGCCGGCTTGACTATCCAGTCTTTCAGATTCTCTGCGGCGTGCGCGACCCACAGGATCCGGCTATCGCCGTCGTGCAACGTCTGCGGCGCGACTTTCCCGAGCGTGACATCGTGCTGGTCATCAACCCTGAGGTGATCGGCAGCAACTACAAAGTCAGCACCTTGCACCATCTCTCGCATGAGGCTAAGCATGACATCTTTGTCATCACAGACAGCGACGTGCACGTCGAGCCCGGCTACCTGCGCGCGATCATTCCACCGCTCGTCGACCCCAAGGTCGGGCTGGTAACCTGCTTGTATCGCGGCGGAACACTCACTCCGTTCCCGGCGCTGCTCGAATCCCTGCTTATCAATACGGTTTTTGCGCCTCTGGTTCTGGTCGCGAGCCAGGTGGAAGAAACGACTTACGCCTTCGGCGCCACTATCGCGGTCAAGCGGCACTGCCTGGAACAGATCGGTAGTTTCGCTGCGCTCGCCGACTATCTGGCTGATGATTATTACCTGGGCCACTTGGTCGTTCGGGCCGGGTATCAGGCGCGAATCGTGCCTTATGTCGTCGAGACCCACCCTGGAGTAAGCACGCTGGGCGAATTGTTTCATCACCAACTCCGCTGGGCCCGCACGCAGCGGACCTGTCGTGCCAGCGGTTACTGCGGCACGCTGACCACGTACGGCACTGCCTGGGCGCTACTAGGTCTGGTTACGTTCTGGCCGTCGCCGTTGATGCGGACGCTCGCGTTCGCCACTCTGGGACTGCGTCTATTTTCTTCGGCAACGATCAGTAGGGTCTTTCTCAAGGCACCACTCACCCTGCGCGCGCTTTGGCTCGTTCCTGTGACCGACGTGCTGTCGTTTCTGGTCTGGTGCGCCAGCCTACGCGGGAACACCGTGCGTTGGAGTGAGTATACGTTTCGAGTGCGGAGCGACGGGAAGATGGCACGGGTAGGCTGAACGCTGAGTGCTGGCTACTGGCTGAGGGCGTAAAACGTGAAACGTAAAACGTAAGAGAAGGGTTGCTGAATTGCTCCTTACGTTTTACGTTTTATTCTTCACTCCAGCCCCGCTTTGCGCAACGCGGCAACCTGGCGTTCTAATAACGCGAGGTCTTTATAAGGAATCCTTTGCCTGACGACCTCAAGAGAGTAATGAGGACTGATTCGCAAGATCTCTGTCACCTCGACCCGGGCTTCCTCTTCTCGACCTAACTCGCTGTAGATGACAGCCAAGAGCACGTGGGCTGTGATTTGGTCCGGATTGCGCATGACGACTCTCTTCAAGGCAGTGATGGCTTCCGGCAAACGTCCCACCAAACGATAGGCATGTCCCAGGGCCCACAAGTAAGAGAACGGATATCGGGGATTCAGGCGCATTGCCTGCTCCACCAAGCCAATTGCTTCCTGCGGCCGTCCGGCAAAGCTGAGGATTTCCGCCAACGTCGCATACGCATCGGCATAGTTCGGATCAAGAGCGACAGCTTTTTCGGCCTCAGCGATGGCTTGCGCATGCTGTTTTTTCCCGAGATAGGCCAAGCCCAAGGTCTCATGAGCCGTAGGCTGGGAATCATCCAAGACGACGGCTTGTTGCCCTAGGGCGAAGATCTTTTCCTGAGTTTGCGGATCCTGATTCCATTGGTAGACCACCTCCGTCAGGTAGGTCCGGCCCAAGAATGCGTAAGCAGCCGCAAACTCTGGATCGAGGGCAATAGCGCGCTCAAACATCTGCCGCGCCTGGGCGTTTGCTTCCTGTGTACGCTGTGCATGGTATTCCAGGCCGCGCAGGAAGCAGTCATAGGCTTCGAGACTGTCTGTGGGCGCACGGCCTAAACGGCCTTGCTCTCCCTCTGTGAGTTTGACTTCTAAGGCCGCCACGATCTTTTGCGTCACTTCATCTTGCAGCGCGAAAATATCTTGCAGCTCACGGTCATAGCGCTCGGCCCACAGATGATAGCCCGTGGTGGCATCGATCAACTGCGCCGTGATCCGCACCCGGCTGCCCGCCTTGCGCACGCTGCCCTCCAACATGTACCGCACTCCCAATTCCTTGCTCACTTGCTCGGGTTTGACCGCCTTGCCCTTGTAGAGAAAGACGGAGTTGCGGGAAATGACAAACAGGCCGGAGAGCTTGGAGAGGTCGGTGATGAGGTCCTCGGTGATGCCGTCGCTGAAGTACTCCTGCTCGGGGTCGCCGCTCATATTGGCGAAGGGCAGCACGGCAATCGACGGCTTGTCGGGCAACGCCAGGATGGGCGAAGGGATCTCGTCTTTTCCTCTTGCCGTCGAGGAAGATTGCTCAGACTTTATCTGCACCCGATACACCGGCACCGGCTTAGTGATATTTTTGACGCTCTGCGCGCCCAGATACTCATAGCCTAAGTTCAGAAAGTTCAGCTTGGTCTCGACCTGATCGTAGACGATCCCGGAAATACAGATGCCGCCCGCCTCGGCCAGACCTTCCAGACGGGCGGCGATGTTGACGCCGTCGCCGTAGATCCGTCCTCCCTCGACGATCACATCGCCCAAGTTTATGCCGATACGAAATTCCATCTTCCGCTCGGGGGGGAGGTCGGCGTTTCTGGCTGTGAGTTCCCGCTGCGTCTCGACCGCACACCGTACCGCGTCCACCACGCTGGCAAATTCGGCCAGCAAGTTATCGCCTGGCGAGTCCACTACTCTGCCGCGGGACTGTCGGATGAAGGTGGACATCACCTCGCGGTAGGCGGTCAGGGTGCGAATCGTCTCCACCTCATCCTCGCCCATGAGGCGGCTATAGCCTTTAACATCGGCGCTGAGGATCGCCGCCAGCTTGCGCTCGATCCTCTCGCTTCTGGTCGGGGACGTGTTTGCCGCGTGTTTTTCGGTGCTCATGATGGTTTAGAGATAAGCGAATAAAAAGCGAAATTCAAGTAGGGAAATCACTTTAGCCCTGCCTTGCGCAGGGCGGCGATGTATCGCTCTGAGACCGCTGGATCTTTACAGGGAAGCCTCTGCCTTACCGCCTCTAAATCACCGTTTATTAGCCGCAGGAGATTATCCTGCTACCTCTGCCTAGCTGTCAACCGTTTCAAACACTCCTCTTTTTTCGTACTGTTGTTCATGGACCCCTGGTCGGCACGGCCGAACGGGCAGTTGTCAAGCCAGCGCGTTGCTGAAAAAATCCCCAGTCGTACCGTAACCCTTCACATCGCTCACTGGATAGGGAGGTTCGGTACGAGTGGTTGCCGGACCAGTGTCGTCCCCTGACTGGGTTACCCTGAGCCTTCTGGGATGAGTCCAGCGAAAGAGAGCGCAGAGCAGTTATGCAATGGATCTCTGACCTGATCGTCTACAGGTCCAAAACTATCCTCATTCTCATACTCTTGCTCACGGGCTTCTTTGCTTACCACGCGCGGGACATCCGCCTGGACAGTTCGGTAGACAGCCTGTTGCCGAAGGACGATCCAGAAAGGGGGTACTACGACGAAGTCCGCCACCTGTTCGGCAGCGACGAAATCGGCGTGATCGGCGTGATCGCCGACAACATCTACACTCCAGCGGTGCTCCAGAAGATCAAGCGCCTCACTGAAGAGATCACCAAGATCCCTGAGGTGAAGAGCGTCATCAGTCTCACCAACGCCCAGGACGTCATCACCAGTGTGGCAAAGGAGTCAACCCTCCTCGTCCCGGATGTCAATGCAACGCATGCGGTCTTGGAAGAACTCAAGCATAAACTGGCAGACCAAGCCATTTATCTGAAGAACCTGGTTTCGGCCGACGGTCGGGCCGCCGCCATCAACATTTTCTTCGCCAACCTTGGTGACGACGAGTTCTTCCGCCGTGGCGTCGATGACACCATTCAGGCGCTGGTCAATCAGGAAAATGGACCCGAAAAGCTCTACTATACCGGGCTCCCCCACTTTAAGGTCCACTCCACCAGAGCCATGTGGGGAGATCTCACTCTGTTCATACCGCTCACCCTGCTCCTCATCGTGGTGGCGTTGTTCCTGAGTTTCCGCTCGCTACGAGGAATGCTGCTCCCCACGGTAACCGTGGTCGTGAGTTTGATCTGGACTATGGGGATCATGGTGCTGGCGGGTAGCCGCCTGAGCCTGGGCAACACCGCGCTGCCCCCTTTGGTGCTCGTGCTCGGCACGGCGTACTCCTTGCACATCGTGGCCGAGTACTATGAACTCGCTCATCCCGGCCGTCCGGTCAACGAAGTGGTACGAGAAACTTTACAGGCAACCAGCATGCCGCTGTTCATCGCCGCCTTGAGCACCGTCATGGGTTTCCTCTCGCTGATCGTCAATAGTATTGTCAGCATCCGTGAACTGGGCCTGTACGCCTCAGTGGGCATCTCCATCGCCTTTGTTCTCTCGTTGGTCTTGGTGCCAGCGCTGCTCGCACTGCTGCCCCTTCCGGCCAGGCGAGAAGAAGCTTTTTCTCCTGGGATCAGTGCTGCGCTACGCAAGCTGGCTACGCTGTCCAGCCGTTACCGCCGCACCGTTATCACCGCCGGTCTCCTCATTGTTCTCCTCTCTGCCTGGCAGGGCTCCTATATCCAGGTCGGCTCCGATTTTCAGTCCTTTTTTCGCGAGACTGATCCCATTCGTCAGGCCACTGAGGCCATTAACCGCTATCTGGTCGGCAGCATGACTTTCTACGTGGCAA
Organism: Binatia bacterium; assembly: GCA_041487975.1. GTDB lineage: Bacteria > Desulfobacterota > Binatia > Bin18 > Bin18 > JACQEL01. The sequence goes on from JBGPOI010000004.1 coordinate 11,659, forward strand.
TCGACGGCGAGGAGCGTGACATCGTCAAGAAATGGGACACCCTGTGGAGAATCAAAAACCTCCAGCTCTATATCGATTCCCTGCCCGGGGTGGAGAAGACGATCTCCTTCGTCGATTACTGTGAGCTGCTCGATCGCGGCATTCAGGAAATTCCCCTTGAACCCCCTGTGGGAGAGCTACTCGAAACTCCCCAGCCGGAGGTCAAGACCACCTTCTGGGAAAATCCCGACCAACTCAAAGGGGTCATGCGGCTGGTCTTCTTAAATGCCGCGAGCGTATCGAGTGTCGTGAACCACCCCAATTACTCACGCACGATCATCTTAGTGCGCACCTCTCTCTCTCGTTCCAGCGACATCGCCGCCCGGGTGGATCAGATCGAGGCGTTTGCCCGGGGACATTTCCCCCCTGAGCTCACCGTCCATCCCACCGGGAACTTGATCCTCCTCACCCGCACGGCCGGTAATATTGTCAGCGGACAAATCGAGAGTTTGGCGCTGACCGCAGTGGTCATCTTTATTCTCATGGCGGCTATGTTTCTGTCCGCCCGGGTTGGGCTCATCGCCATGGCGCCGAACGTCTTTCCGCTTTTTGTCTTCTTCGGGCTCATGGGAATGACAGGAGCCGAACTTAACTTCGGCACCAACATCATCGCCTCGATCGCCCTCGGGGTCGCGGTAGATGATACCATCCACATCATGATGCGCCTGAGTTCCACGGTGCGCACGACCGCCGACCAAGAACAGGCCCTGCTGGAGACTCTCTCTACGGTAGGCAAACCCGCGCTCTACGCCTCCGTGGTCCTCTTTCTGGGATTTCTCACTCTTTGTTTCTCAACCTTTGTCCCTATTCGCGAGTTTGGCTTTCTCTCCGCCACCACCATCCTGGTTGGGCTGGTAGGGGAAATTGCCTTGTTGCCTGCCCTGCTTGCCACCACCCCGATCATCACCCTGTGGGACCTCCTGCATGTCAAGCTGGGGAAGGACCCCCATAAGACGATTGGCATCTTTACCAACCTCCGTCCCTCTCAGGCCAAAATCGTCGCATTAATGGGGGAACTCAAATCCTTCCCGCGCGGGCATGCCATCCTCCGTCACGGCGAGGTGAGCAACGAAATGTTCGTGATCATTAGCGGCCGGGCGGAAGTACGGGTAAACTCCGCAGGTCAGTCCCGGTCACTGTGGGAACTACAGCGAGGGGATGTGTTTGGCGTAACCAGTCTCATCCGCAGTGCGGAAGGCGGTCCCGAGATGTTCGCCGATGTGATCGCTCTTGAGGACGTGGAGGTTCTGGCTATGGATGAGCGCTTTCGCAGCCGGATATGGCGCTACCCGCGTATTGCCGCTAGGATCTTTTTTAACATCTCGACCGCTCTCCTCGACCGTCTCCAGGACGCCGTGCAACGGGCACCGAGGAGCGAGAAAGATCGCTATCCGTAAAAATTACGAGGTATTCTATGCCGCAGGACAGAAGTGGCCGTCGCTTGACAGTGCTTGTCGTCATCTCTGGGTTCTTCTTCACTCTTCTCAGCAGCCCAATCGCCTGGACAGAGCTGAAATCCGGGGAGGTGTTGAGCCAAGAGAACTGGCAGGAAGCGAAGGGACTCCTACCGGAGGCGGTACTCCACCGCTTTCAGGATGGAAACTACCAGGCGAAGGTCATTACTCTGCCCAATACATTGGGCTGGGGGAGCAAGTTCAAAGCCGCCTCGGAGACCAACGCCGGTAAGTTCTCGATTGACGCCGCCGACTCGTTGACCGACAAGGCTACGAGCACCTACCCCACGTTTCTCTATGGTTACCCGTTTCCGCAGATCGACCCCAACGATCCGCAGGCGGCGGCGAAGGTGATCTACAACTTCTCTTATACGCTTATGCAGGCGGACGACGCGGACCGTTCCAGCAACCTGTACTGGGTCGCGCCCTCGACTTTAGAGCGTCACGTCGAGTTTCAGGGGCAGCTCCTATTTTATGGCTCCCGCTTCTCTGGTCCCATCGCCAACCTCGACGCAACGCTGCGAAAGGGGCTCATCGCTGGGATAGCTCCTCAGGAAGTCTTCGGCGTGATGACCCTGGAATGGGTGTATCTTGACCCACAAAGGTGGAACTCTTTGTGGTCCTATGTTCCGGAACTCAGACGGGTACGGCTCGTTGCCGCCGCCAACGGCTCCGATAGCCTCTTCGGCATGGACCTTGCCCACGATGACCCTTACCTTTTTTCCGGCAAGGTGCAGTACTTCACCTGGAAGCTCGTTGGCATTCAGGAGGCGCTCGTTCCCTATACGCTGCCTAACCCTAAAATCCTGCGGCGTGCAGACAAGGGCTATCTCCTGGAGAACCATCAAGATCCCCTCGTTATGGGTTGGGAGAAAGAGGGGGGGAAGGGCCAGGCTTGGTGGCCGACCAATTATAGCCTCGTCAAGCGACCCGTGTGGGTAATAGAAGCCACAGCGAAAGATGCGCAGTATGCTTACAGCCGCCAGGTGCTGTGGATCGACCAAGAGCTGTACGTCGCCTACTACAAAGAGGCCTATGATAGATCAGGTCGGCTCTGGCGCATGCTGTTGAACTCGGTGTCGGTAGCGCGGACTCCTGAAGGAGATCTCTCCCTAGCCCAGCCGGACTTCACGCTGGCCGTAGACGAACAACAGAACCACGCCACAGTAGAGCTGCCCTTCAAACAGGGGCAACCGCTCGCCTTTGGCGTCGGCCTGTCGGGAGATCTGTTTACTACGGCGGAATTGATGAAACGGGGGAAGTAACAAGCTTTCTCCGCAGAAGATTTTCAGGAAGAGTGCATTGGCAGCAGGCTTAAGGGCAAGAACCTCCCTTTAACTGTCAGTGCCAACCCGATCTTCTGCACGATCGCATTTTGCAGCGCAAAAGGGCGAACGCCCGTTCGCGTTTTGACACCTCTAGAACCTATCGATCTTCTTTTGTTAAACTTCCCCTCTTCTTTACCGATTGCCTTCTATGAGATAGACAGCTCTCATAGAGACACTATGGTAGCCATAAAATTCCTGCCGGATGATTCTCCCGAAGCGGTGCGCTGGGCGCAGCGCGAGGGGCGCCTTCCCACTATGCTCCCGTTGCGCCTGACCAGCGGGGCGGGTGAAATCATCCCGGCTGTGATCCTCAACCTCAGCGCCTCAGGGCTTCTGGCTCTCGTCGATGAGCGTTTCTCTCTCCTCTTACCGCCTCCCCCTGGAACCTGCTTTGAGGGAGAATTCTTTTTTGACGAACTTGAGATCTGCCAGGCGGAGCTTGAAGTCGTGCGGATCGAGAAGCGGGATCACTTTCTACTCTCTCTAGGGTGCAGATTCATCCATCTCCCTCCCGAAGTGACCGCAGCCATCCGTACCAAGGTCACGGCTCGTCTTACCGCGAGCCACCGCGAGAGTGTAAATTCCGATAGCCGACAAGAACAACTCCCTGAGCGGTGACGACAGCGCGGACAGCAGAACTGGTCAACGCCGCCAACTCCACATCCCGCCGATAGGTTGGGGTCCAGTACTGTACCTCTCGGCAAGGCAAAAAAGACGGGTGGCAATACAATTCGGTCACGCCTTCGCGCAGCCGAGGGAGCAGGCCAAGTAGGTAGCGTTCGTTGATATCCCCGCTCTGAGATAGGCCGAACAACGCGTCAGGGGAGGCGATCCCATTGGCGCGCAATTTTTTTTCCGCCGCCCGTGACAGAACAGTGAAAATCACCGACTCCCAGCGTTTGCGCAGACGGTGACGCGCATCAAGCGCCAGGCTGACGGCAAGATCCTCGCGCGTCAGCCGCATCGCTTTGATGCCGTACTCTCTCGCCAGCTCAAGCAGGATGTCGAGCACGGCGGGATGCATGTGGATGTTCAGGTGACCATCCACGTGAGCGAGTGGCAGACCGGTCGCCAGAAACTTCTCGATCTGGGCTTGGCATTCGGCTCGTACTTGCTGACGAGCTCGTCGCGAGAAAAAGTAGCGCAGCCCGGCCAGGGTGGGGGTACGAGAAAAATTGCCGCCGGGATCGGTCACCGCAGGAAGCAAGTGCGGAGCAAGAGCCGCACGGCCCTGCACCAACGTCAGGTGTAAGCCGACACTCAAGCTCGGCGTGGCTTGGGCCAAGGCGACCGCCTCTTGCCAAGCCGGAGCAGTGACCATTAAGCTGGTGCTGGTGAGAATGCCGTGCTGGTGGGCATGGAGGATGCCGGCATTGACCTGAGGAGAAAGACCGAAATCGTCGCCATTGACGATCAACTGCCGGCCAGAGCGAGTCGCTGGGGTCATACGCCTCACGCGCGAGTCAGGCTTCGACGTATCGCCAAACTTACCGCAACGACGCCAATCAACCCTAGTACTACCAGCCACCCTTGAGTGCGTGGCCAGTTCTGTTCCCAGCCGCGCCTCAGCACGCCTTCGTATATTTCCAGCACAACTACTCCCGCCAGCCAGCCGCAGCATGATTCAAATTCCTTGCGCCAGGCCAGTCCCCATCCGAAGGGGCGCGTCGCGCGCAAAGCCGTGCCCAGATTGCCGAGCGCAGGGAGAAAGCGCGGCACTTCCTTCTCGCGGTACTCGTGGTAGTCGCTACCGAAACGACGGCGCATGCGCTTCTCTTCCATGTCGGTGATGACATGGTAGAGGTAGGCAAACGGCGGCAAGAGCAGAAGATAGGCCCAGGGGTTGTTGAAGACGACAACCAACCCCAACACGATGAGAAAATTCCCGGCGTAGAGTGGGTGGCGCATGAGCGCGTAGGGGCCGCGGTCACGCACTCCCCACTTACCGACAGCGGCGTTACTACCCCAGGCCCACAGACGCAGCCATTGCCCGAGCGTGCAAATGCCGACACCGCTCACATCGGTGACGGTATCGAGCAAATCGCTGCCCCACGGCGCTACGGGTCGCAGCCCTACCACCGTGACCAAGACGAGCGGTATGGGCAGGGCGCGCCGGTAGCGGCGCAGCCACACTCCCACCCCGGTCTGCGGGGGAGGCGGAGTCCCGCTCGGAGCCGGTGGAGGAAGCACACTCGCAGTTATGACTTGAGCCTCCCGCTTTTGTTCAGCCACAGTCCTCCCCCATAGCAGACGAGGAGGAGCAGGAAAAGCATGGACAACTCCTGAATATCCGTCTTGCGCGCGGCGTAGCCAAACCGTTCCCACTGCTTCCAGATCAACAAGAAGAGGGCCATAGTTGCCCAGGTACAGGCAATCCCATACTCCTTTCTCACCACCCGCTTCCAGTCGAAAGAGCAGTTGGCGAGAGAGCGGCGCAACCCGGTGAATTTCGGCGCGAAGCGGTTCACCGTCTGACAGTAAGCCACGTAGTCTTGCCCGAACTTTTGTCCGAGAAAATCCTCCTCGGCCAAAACGATCGACCAGTAGACGCCGACGAACCCCGGCAGGACGAGCAGATACCACCAGGGGCAACTGGCGATGAGCACTAAGCCGCCGACGATCAATAGGTCACCCAGATACAGCGGGTTACGGGTATGGGCGAACATCCCGCTGCGGATCAGCGTACTTGCCGCGACTCGTTTTTGGCGACCGCCACGCCGAATATTGTCCACGTATCCGATCGCGAAAAATCGGCATCCCTGCCCTGCCAACGCCACTACGACGCCCAGAACGTCCATCCACCAGTCTATCCGTTCGCTGCCAAAGGGCAGTAACGGTTTCGTGGTCAGGAGCAGCAGCAGAAACACCAACGGAAACAAATAATCGCGATAGGCAAACAAAAAGTTCCCACAGTGGACAACTCTGGACCGCCGTGCTCCGGCGAGCGCGGCGGGCGGGATCGAGGCAGGAGGAATACCAGCAGCGGACGAAGCGGCAGATATATCATCAGACTGATCGTGAACCATAAAAGCAAGCTTCCTGAGGGTACGCGCCTCCGGGTTTCCTTCTTCCCTGCAAACTTTGCCAATACGCGGCGAGATGGTCTCAGTCTTCTTCACTGAGACGCCGGGAAGGAGGCAGCGAACTCTCTGCCTTCAGACTGTCGGGATCCCGTATATAGTTTTTGCCCCACTCTGTCGCGTGCACTCGCCTGATAAACGACAAATCTGGACCGTTCACGCCTGCATGTGGACAAATTCATCCCACGGCCGCCTTCCTCGTCGCACATTCCGTTGGCGACGCCGTTGCGGTCTTTTCCTGCGTTTTCCTTCCTCTCTCGGACACGCCTGGTGTAGAGGTATGGAGCAATAAGGGAAGAATGGTGAGGGAAACAAGCAGCACGCTGCCAACGGCCAAGGTGAGTAGCAGCCCCATGCTGAAAATGCCATAGTGTCGAGCGACCATCAGACTGCCAAATCCCACCATGGTGCTGAGAGAGAACAAAGCGACGGACTGTCCAGTGCTCTCTCCTACCAATAGACCGCCTGCCTTTGTCTCCTCGTGGGCACGGCGAACCAAATAGATGCCGCTCTCTATGCCAATGCCAATGGTAATAGGGACGGCCACGAGGTTGGCGAGATTCAGTTTGAGATCGCATACCCACATCAGGCCCGCCGTCCACAGCATGCCACAAAGGACTGGAAGCGCGGCTAAGAGAGTAACACTCACACGTCCGAGGGTGAGCAGGGCCACTCCGAGAATGGCCACGCCGGCATATTCACCCCCCTCTACGTAGCCGTTCTTGATGGCCTGAATCGACTCATAGCCAATCACCGGAGACCCGGTCACATCCGGGTCTGCTCGCCGCAATTGGCTGACAAACTCCTCCAGCGGTGCGCGGTCCCAGATGTCTTTGCGCGGGTAAATCTGCAGGAGGAACTTCTGACCGTCTGCACTGACAAAACGACTCCGGAGCTGAATGGGGATGTCAGCAAGAGTAATGGGGCCAGAGGGGTTGAGGTTATCACGCAGAAGCGCCCACTTCTCGGCAAAGTCCTGAAAGAGCGGCTGTTGGAGGCGCTGCAGCGCAGCCGCCGCATCCGTGGCAGAGAGTGTTTCCAAGCGCCCAATCACCTCGGTCAGGCGTTGTCGCACTTCACCGATCTCCCGCTCCGCGGGCTTCTGCGGCGAAGCCCCGTCCGCATTTTCCTGCGGGAGCTTAAACCTGACTCTTGCGAGCGTGTGTTTCAGCTCTTCAATATCCACCGCGGCAGAGGCGATGAGAGGAGAAGGCAGGTCGGCAAAGAACGGGGCAAGGGCGTGGACCAATTGTAGGCGCTCCTCTTGCCGTTCAGGAACCAGAGAAGAAATGGTTTCCACTTTCTCCACAGAAGGAAGCACCTCGAATCGAGCGGCTTTCTGCGCCGCTTCGGCCAGAGAAGGCGCTGTGGCTAGCGCGAACCAGGATGAGCGTCCAGCATGTTCAACGAGCTGCTGCTCCCACGTAACGGACTCCGTCCCACGCGCTTGCAGATGGAGCAGGTTATAGTCGAAGGAGATGGTGGGGAGCGCAAGGAGACACAGCAGACTCACCCCTGTCGCAACCAGCAGCACGGGCTGGCGCAAGCGCTGAGCAGCCCTTCCCATACGAGTAAACGCCTGCGCGAGCCAGGTGTCCCGCCGCGTGGACTGCCGCCACAGTGCTCTTCCCTCAGTCAGAGTCAGCAGGGCGGGGAGAAACGTCAGTGTAACGGCGAGTGAGAGCAGCATGCCGTTGCCCGCGATGAACCCCAACTCTTGAATCCCCCGGAAATCGGCCAGCATCATGGCGTAAAAAGCGAGTGCGTTGGTGACGGCAGCGGCTACGATGCCGGGAGCAGCGTGCGTGAAGGTGCGGTGGATCGCCTCGTGAAAGGATCGACCTAAATCACGCTCCTCTTCATAACGGATGAGAAAGTAGACGACTCGGTCATCGGCAAGACCGATCAGAATAGAGGCAACAAAGATTGAAATGATCGACAAGTGGCCTACGGTCAAGGTCAGCAGTCCCATCGTCCAGGTGAGCCCCACCATGACTGTCGCCAAAAGAATGAGGGTGCGCCGAATGCTGCGGAAGAACAGCAGGTACAGAATGCCTACACCGAGCAGAGACACCAAGCTGGCAAGGCTGGAGTCGGTTTGGGCGGTCAGCATTTCGTCGTTCCCTAACGCTTCGTCTCCCGTCACTCCGGCCTGCACCCGGGGGAATGTTTGCCTCAGCTCAGCAATGTGACGCCGTATGGCAGCGATCGCTTCCTGTTGGGCGTCAAACCCTTCCCCATGGTTTTGCGGTTCGACCATAAGGAAAACGAAGCGCTTGTCATCGGAGACCAGAAAACCGTCGTCGCCTAGTTCGTCGTTGCCGAAAAAATCGCGCCAAGGAGAACGGTAAGAGAATGGCGCAACTGTCAGCGCCTGTTGCATCTGCTCAAGCAGGGAGCGGAAGAAAGAGAGGCTTAGTCCCTTTTGCTCTGCCGTGTTTTCGGAATCGGGAGATTCTGCCAACCCCAAAAATCCTTGCGTCAGGTGCGACACCATCGTCGCGCTGATCCGTCGGTTCATGGCGGTCAGCAACGTGTTGAGTCCCGGAGCAGCGGTGACATCCCGCATCAGCTCCCGCGACTCCTCCAGCTTGTCATGCAAAGAGCGGAGATCGTCAGCCGAGAGCCAGAGCAGCTTCTTTCCCGCCAATGAGTCCGTGTCGATGTGGTAAAAGACCTCCTGCACTTGCGCTGTGTCCGCCTTCAGCCGTTCGCTCAAGCTTTGCATGAACACTTTGGTTTCTTCGAGGTCTGGTCCCTCGGCAACCACGACCACTTGTTCCAGCCCGTGAAATGTGTCTGCGTACTCGTCATCGAGCTGGAGATAGCGTTTCTCTGAGGAGATGAGCTGGTTCCGGCTCGTCACAAAATCGAGATGGCGCCTGCTGTACCACACGGACAGGGCACTGATTGCCAGCACGAGCGCGACAACCGTCTTGGCATACGTCGTTGTGGTATGGCTCAGGAGATCAAGCAGCGCGCTACTCCACGATCGAGCCATCTGGAACGGATTCATCTTATTCGTTCGCCAAATCTTCTTGCTTTCGCCGGTGTGGCGCCTTTGTCGTCGGTGCTGTCAACCCGTTGTCGCTTCTTGTCCGCTCTTCAGTTGTCACAGAGGCCTTGGTGTTTTCAGGAGACTGCTCACCCTTGGGGGCAGCGGGCCAGAGCAGCACCCGTTCACCCGCGCGCGCGAGCACGATATACCCACCCGGCACGCGTTGCGCTTCGTCGTCCGGTCCGTGCACGTCATCCGAGACGAAGACGGCTGTCCCGGTGCGCCAGTCGTGGGCAAACTCTGCATAGGGAGTGAATAGATGATCTGTCCGGCCGGCGAGAAACGTGGGGGCGATCCATCCTGGCGGCGCAAGGAGATCGACGTATTGCCCTAAATAGTAGTCGAGACCGCCGCAGAGCTGATATTCGTCCTCGGCGTGGAAAAACACGCGACTCCCCTCGGGGGCCGTCTCACGAATCAGGCGCGCAAAGGGACGCCAGGAGAAGAGCGGATCCACACGCTCGTGAGCGATTTGCACGAAAGGGAGGAGCGCAACGGCGGTGGCAGCTCCTCCCCAGAGGGCAATCTTATTACGCTGCCTCGCCAGCAGCAGTACGAATCCCAGTACTCCCACCCCCAGCGTCAACAGCGCGGGCCGGACTAACGTCTCCAGGCCGTACCCTGCGAGCGTCGGGTCGATCGCGACGATGAGCAGAGAAGGATCACTCAGTGTGATAACAAACGCCAGCAAGGCCGCTACGACCGGCAGGCCGACAAGCCAGCCACGTCCGACGCGGACCCGCCCTGCGGTCACGTCCGCGAGCAGGGATCCGACCAATAAGGCCGCCGCAGGCTGTGCGGGGAGAGAGTAGTGTTCAAGACGGGACACGGCAAGGGAGAAGAAGCCGAGAACAATGGCGAGCCACGTAGCCGGCAAGCACAGCGCCGTGCCGCGCGCTCGGTCAATTCGCGCCGTCCTCCAGGCATGAATCACTGCGGCGGGAAGCAGGAGACTCCACGGCAGGCCGCGCGCGAAGAACGCTCCCCAGAAGAGGCCCAGGGGGTCCGGGATCGAATCGCGAGGGAGTTTTTTATCGAAGAAGAAAAGGAGATGCTGGTTGACCACGTAGTCCCAGAGGAACCCCGGGTTCTGGGCACCGGCGAGTAAATGCCACGGCAGAATAATCGCGACCATGAGGAGAACGCCCCAAGGCGCGTGGAGCGCCCGGAGCCGCGTCATGAGTGTAGCGGGCCGCAGTTCACCCGCAATTATTTCAACTATCGCGATAGTTGCGCCCACCAAGACGAGAGGCACGAATCCCTTATCAAGTATGCCCACGCCAAGAGTGACCCAGAAAGCGACTGCGGTACCCACGCCCGCGCCGCGACGGAGCCGTACGTACCAGTAGAGCATCAACGTCATCACCAGCATGAGTACCATATCCGTGCGGAGCATCCGCGCTTCAACGAAGAACCCAGCAGCCGTGGCAAGGACGGTCGCGGCGGCGACCCCGGCCTCGTCGCCAAAAAGTTCGCCGCCGAGCGCGCCGGTGGCGGCAACTGTCGCGAGCGCAGCGAGCATGGACCACACACGAGCATACTCGGTCGGTCCCGTGAGCGCGAACACCGCGGCTGGCAGCCAGTACATGAGCGGTGGTTTGGTAAGGAAGGGCTCGCCATTCATGCGTGGCGTTACCCAGTCGCCGGACACGACCATTTCTCGCGCTGGTTCGGCGTACATCCCTTCGGTGTCAGAGAAGCCAGGCTGGTTGAGCCGCCACGCATACAGCGGCGCGACCAGGAGTACGAGAAGGAGCAGCCGCCGTGTCATATGCCTAGATAGGCGGCCGCCCACAGTTGGAACATGAGCAAGGTCCACAGCTCTTTGGCATGGTTCGCGAGGCCGGCGAGGTGACGGCGGAAAAGGAGCGAAACATAGCCCGGATCAAAAATTCCTTGCCGCTGGAGGCGTTCAGAGGCCAGCAGGTCACTGGCAAGCTCTCGCAGTTCCTCGCGCAACCATGCCCCGGTGGGCACGCCGAATCCGTGTTTCGCCCGACGTACGATCGTGGCGGGGAGCAGCCCACGGGCCGCACGGCGCAGCAGCGGTTTCGTCCGCCACAGACCACGACGGCTGGCGGTTGGCAGACTCAGCGCATACTCGGCGAGCCGGCGATCCAGGAACGGAGCGCGCACCTCAAGCCCGATAGACATGGAGGCACGGTCCGCTTGCACGAGGTTGTCCTCGGCCAGGTAAAACAGCAGATCTAACCCCGTGGCCACGTCGCTCGCGTTCTGAGGTCCCCACGCCTCAACCCACCCGTAGGCCTCGGTGTACGGGTCACGCTGCCCCGCCTCTTCCCACACTGCGGGCGTGAGCAGGTTCGGCAGCATGTCGACGTTAAAGTGTCCCATCCAACGGAGGTGGCGCGCCGCGGCCGGGCGCGCTGCGTCGCGCAGAAATCGGCGGAGGGCGAAGTCCCAACTCAGATAGGCATGCGATGTGGGCAGATGTTCAGCAGCGGCAGCGACGCCACGGGAGAGCCAGCGCGGGAGATAGCGGTAGAGTTCCGCTGCAATGTGGGCGGTCTGCGTGGGATAGCCGCAGAATAGCTCGTCGCCGCCGTCACCCGAGAGGACCATGGTGACCTGTTCTCGCGCGAGTCGCGAGAGCAGTACCGCCGGTAAGCTGCTGGCATCGGCGAAGGGTTCATCAAAGACGCGCGCAACCTCGGGTAGCAACTCCCGCGCCGCCGCACCTGTGAGCACGAGCTCGTAGTGATCAGTTCCCAGGGCGCGGGCTACCGTCGTGGCATGGGCGCGCTCGTCGTAGGTCGGCTCGTCAAAGCCAATGGCAAAGGTCTTCACCGGAGCCGACGACGCCTCGGCGGCGAGCGCGGTGACGAGGCTGGAATCGACCCCACCCGAGAGGAAGGTGCCCCAGGGAACATCACAAACAGTACGGGAGTGCACTGAGGCGCGCAGCCGCGTCAGAATCTCTTCCGCTGCCTCATCCGCCGTGGGGCGCGCAACTGGCGCAGTCGGCGGGCGCGGCGGTGACCAGTAACAGTGGAGCGTCTGTGCGCCATTGTCGCGAATTTCCAGCCAGTGTGCGGGGGGAAGCTTGCGCACGGCGCGGAAGATCGCGTGCGGCCAGGGGACGTAGCCGTAGCTCAGGTAGCGCACCACCGCGTCCCAGTTTAATTCACGCGAGATGTGCGGATGGACAAGCAGCGCTTTCGGCTCGGAGGCAAACAGGAAACTGTGTGAGAGCCGTGCATAGTACAGCGGCTTCTCACCAAACCGATCCCGAGCGAGGAACAGGCTGTGATTGCGCTCATCCCAGAGCGCGAAGGCGAACATGCCCTCCAGGCGGTCGAGGCACTCCGGTCCCTCTTCCGCGTAGGCATAGAGGATCACTTCAAGGTCGGTCCGTGTGGTGAACACGTGCCCGCGCGTACGGAGGTCTTCACGCAAATCGTCGGCGTTATAAATTTCGCCGTTGGCGACCAGGTGAAAGCGCCCGTCTCGGCTGGCGAGCGGCTGCTGGCCGGTAACCAGGTCAACGATGCGCAAACGCCGAGCAGCAAATCCAATCGGACCATCAGTCCAGAGGCCACATTCGTCTGGTCCTCGGTGGGCAAGGGCTTGCCCCATCGCTGCAAGCACTGTCCGGGGAGTAGAAGGCTGCGCACTGAAGCTGAGACTACCAGCGATGCCACACATAGAAACACGCTCCTCCCCCTATCCAGAAGACGGCTTTCCAGCGCCGGGGAGCAGCCGTCATACAAACTCCCTTGGGGGATTACTCGATGATCGCGAGCAAGCACAGCAGGCTGCTATTGCTCTTACTGTCTGGAATCCAGGATCAACGGTCACAGGACGGCCTTGGGCCTACATTATTCTTTTCTGCAGCTTGGGGCCGGTGCCGATCAGATTGCTCCGCACTCCGTCCACGCCCCATGCTGGGCGAGAGAATGAGCGCCGGCTTCCAACACCGCCAGCGTGCGCACTGAGTTTTCCCCGCTACTGGGCGCGGGCACACCGCTCAGGATGCTGTCCCGGAACGCGGCACAGGCGAGCAGCAGCGGTTCGGTGCGCTCTCCCTGGATACACTCCACCACTTCGCTTTTTTCTATGGGAATCAGGTTGGCTCGGCTAACGTCTTCTGGAGACGTTCCAGCGATGTGTCCCAAGCGATAGGCGTAGTGAGTCAATGCACGCTGCTCAAAGCGCCCCTCATAGCCAAGCATCCCACGCTCACCGATCACCATGAGGGACGCCTTTTTCTCGGGGAACAACCAGTTCAGATACACATGCGCGGAGATGTCGCCGTCGAGCTGCAGTGCCGCCCAGACGACGTCCTCGATACCGGGCTGCAAGAAGGCATGACCATTCGCCGCGATGCGGACGGCCGAGGTATCAAGTACATAACGCAAGACCGAGAGGTCATGGGGAGCCGAGTTCCACCACACGTTCGAGTCTCGTCGGATCCGGCCCATGCCCGTGCGTTCCAAGGAGACATGAACGATTGTCCCCAGCTCGCCAGCAGCAATCTTTGTGCGGACCTGTTGCACCAAAGGATCGTACAAGAATGTTTCATCAACGAACAACGCACGACGCTGCGCGCGCGCCAAGGCCACCAATTCCTGGCCTTCCGCATAGTGGAGCGCCAGGGGTTTCTCTACCCAGGTGTGCTTGCCGGCGGCCAGCGCCGCGCGCGCAAGCTGGTAGTGGGTCGCTGGCGGAGTCGCTAGGACAACGGCGTCAAGGTGTTGGTCGTCCAGGACGCTTTGCCAGGACGCGGTCAGCGCCACATGGGGGTAGTGTGTCTTGATCTCTTGCAAGACCGCAGGGCGTGGATCGCAGACCGCTTTGAGCCAGATGCCATCGGTGTTGTGGAGTACCCGGATGAGATTGGCGCCCCAGTATCCGGCGCCGAGGACCGCGGTGCGAGTTCCTGTGTCCATGCGCTAGCCTTCGACCTTTGTCCGTTGTTCGAGCAGTTGCTCACTCGGTTGGCATTGCGCTCTGACAAACTGCTGCAACCGTTGATAGACGGTAGCGAGGTACATCACCCCGAAGCCGTTGACGAGCAGGCCCACCAGTTTACCGAAGCTCGCCGAAGACACCTCGGCACGCAGCAAGGAGAGCCACATGAACGTCGCCATCAGCGCGGCGCCGATCAGCTCCCGCATTGCAAGACGAGTGTCCCGCCGAACGCAGCGCACGAGTAACAGATCGCGGAGCACAGCGAACACGCGGGTGAGTCCGTAGTGGGAACTCCCTGACCGCCGCGCACGGTCGTTCACGATAACTTCCGCTACGGCTTCGGCGGGGATCCGGAGAATCACCGGTAGGAACCTGTGCATACCATGCGGCAGAGAGAGACCAGCGAGGATTTCGCGCCGGTAGGCTTTGAGCCCGCAGCCACAGTCATGCACGGAGACTCCGCTCACCCAAGCGATTAAGCCATTGGCCAAACGCGATGGCAGGATCCGCCGCCAGTAGGCTTCCTGACGGTGACGGCGCCAACCGCTCACTACTGGATAGCCTTCTTCCATTTTGGCGAGTAATGCGGGGATATCCTCCGGATCGTTCTGACCGTCGCCGTCCAGGGTGATAATGACTTGCCCCCGTGCTTGCTGAAATCCCACCGACAGCGCCGCCGCCTCACCACGGTTCTCCGGCAGGTGGACTACTCGCACCCGTTGGTCAGCGCTCGCGATCCCGTCGAGTATCGCGCCGGTCTGGTCGGTACTGCCATCGTTGACGAAGACGCATTCATAGGCGTCTCCTAACTCATCAACAACCGTCCGCAGCTCACGATACAACGACTCGATGTTGCCTGCTTCATTGTAGAACGGCACGACCAGAGACAACCGCGGCTGGCGCATAGCGTGGTGGTCTCGAGCAAAGAAGGACTGCACTCCCTCGATGACCGCGTTGATTTCCGCCTGGGAAAGATCAGGAAAAACAGGGAGTGATAAGATCTCCTGGGCCACGCGCTCGGCTTGGGGACAAGACAGCGTCTGCCGGTAGCACGCTTGCCAGGCAGGCTGCAAATGCAACGGCGTCGGGTAATGAATCCCGGTTTCAATGCCTCGCGCCCGCAGATGCGCCCGCAGGGCATCACGCTGACGTGTCCGGATTACATACTGATGATACACCCCAGTGCGTTGGACATCTTCCCAGGGCGTGATGAGGTCGAGGGACGCAAATGCCTCGGTGTAGGTACGCGCGATTTCTTGTCGCCGGGCGTTGCGCTCGTCGAGGGTGCGCAGCTTGATGCGCAGCACCGCAGCCTGGAGCTCGTCGAGGCGACCGTTGGTGCCATAACAGCGGTGGACGTTCTTTTCCTCTTGGCCGTGGCCACGCAAGAGCTTGAGCTGGCGGGCACTGGCCGCGTCCCGAGTGGCGACAAATCCTGCCTCGCCGTAAGCGCCCAAGTTCTTGACCACACCAGCACTGAAACAGCCGACTGTGCCAAAACTGCCCACTCTTTTTCCCTGATAGGTGGCGCCATGAGCATGCGAGCAGTCTTCGATCAAGTGTATACCCGCAGTCTGACTGATCTTTAGCAGCGGCGCGAGATGGACAGGGAGGCCATAGAGATGGACGACAAGCAAGGCTTTTGTCTTTCGTGTAAGCCGGCGGCGGATCTGTTCGGGGTCCGGGCCAAGGTCCCAGTCCTGGACATCGACCAACACCGGGCGTGCTTTCATCCACCACACGGCTTCCAGGGCGGCAACGAAAGCGTTGGCTGGCAAGAGGACTTCATCCCCCTCGCCGATGCCACAGGCAGCCAGCCCCAAGATTAACGCTTCAGTTCCCGATGCCATGCCGACCACGTGCGGCACGTCCAGGAAGGCAGCCATCTCAGTCTCAAAAGCGTGAACTTGTTCACCATTGAGGAACTGTGAGCGCTCCAGCAACTGATTCCACTGTTCGTGGACTTCAGCGCGAATGGGTTGCAACTCACGGGTCAAATCCAGGAGAGGGACATGCATGTGCTATTCCTTCGCTTCCTGTACTGAAGAAGAGGATGCGGCGACGGACGCCATCCCGAGACTCGTCGTGGTCACTACGAGACGCACCTTTTCCCGACTGTGGCAGTCCACGCCCTTCCGTCCACTTGCGCTCGCCCACCGAACCGAAGGATCCCTCGAAGGAAATTGGCGAAGGGACTGCAGCTCCAGTGGCCTCTCAAGAGGCAGCAATTCTTGTACCAGTCGACAGAGGGGAAAAGCGTCACCGTGCGCTCAGGAAAGTCCTCTGCCGAAGAGTGCAGACATTTTTTGCAGACATTTTTTGCGCGCTCCTCTATTTTTTGCGGGCTGATGAAGAACAAGATATCCTAATAGGGTGAACAATGCGAACGACTCAGGAAAGACCATATTTTTTTATTTTGTACCATATCGCCCGCTCGCTGATCTCGAGCAGACGAGCGGCTTTTGCTTTGTTGTCTGCGGCCTGCCGCAGCGCTTGGATAACGAGCGCCCTCTCCAGGCGCTCCACCGCTGGGATCAGTGAGAGCGATGAGGAAAGGGGTGTCGCTTCGGGAAGGGCCGCAATCTCGGTGGCAGTGACGATCTCCCGGGGCAGGTGTTGCACCTCAATCTGTTCTCCCCGGCTCAGGACAAGGGCTCGTTCGATGACGTTTTCCAACTCTCGGACATTGCCGGGCCAGGCGTAGCTCTGGAGTCGCAGCAGTGCTTCGGCGGAGAGGATTGGATGTCCGCGCCCCAGCCTGGGTCCGTGCTTCTCAATAAAGTGGTCGGCAAGCAGTGGAATATCCTCGAGCCGGTCGCGCAAGGGCGGCATAGTGATCGTGAAGACATTGAGACGGTAGAAGAGATCTTCGCGCAAGGTCCCCTGCCGTAGGGCGCGCCGGACATCCTGATTAGTGGCGGCGATGACGCGAATATCGATCGTTGCCCTGCGGTTACTGCCAAGGCGCTCGATCTGATTTTCTTGTAAGACCCGCAAGAGTTTCGCTTGCAAGGGCACGGGCATCTCCGTCACCTCGTCCAGAAAAACAGTACCACCATCCGCCATCTCAAACTTGCCCATCCGTTCTTTGTCAGCCCCGGTAAACGCCCCTTTGGTGTGGCCAAACAGCTCACTTTCGAGGAGTTCGGCTGGGATGGCCGCGCAGTTAATCGGCACGAACAGCGCCTCTCGTCGGGGCGATGCTCGGTGAATGGCCCGGGCAGCGAGTTCTTTCCCCGTGCCAGTCTCTCCGGTGATCAGCACACTCGTGGTACTACCAGCGACTTGGCGGATCAGTTCGTATTGCTGCTGCATAGCCGCGCTCCGTCCGATAAACTCTCCCCAGCCTTTTTCCACCTCCTCGCGTAAGAATTGATTCTCGCGCTGTACGCGTTCTTGCGCCAATGCGCGCGTGACTACGACTTCCACCGCCTCGACGTCGAACGGGCGGAGAATATAGTCGTATGCCCCTTGCTTCATCGCCGCGACCGCGCTCTCGACAGTCCCGTATGCCGTCAGCAGAATCACCGGTACGTTGACCCCATGTGCCCGCAGAGCGGTTAAGAGCGCGATACCATCCATGCCAGGCATGCGCAGGTCCGTCATCACGAGGTCAACTGCCTCGCGTTGCGCCAACGCGAGGGCCGCTTGCCCATCGCCGGCCAGCAGGACCTCGTGCCCCATCTTGTGCAGCATGATTTCCAAGACCCGCTGCATTTTTGGTTCGTCATCCACGACTAACACTCGCTGTTTGCTCATACGTCTCTCTCCGTGGGAGTACGCGGGAGGACACAACGAAAACAGGCACCCCCTTGGGCGCTCTCACTGACAGTCACGTCTCCGCCGTGTATTCTGACAATTTGTTGCACCACCGTGAGCCCCAACCCGATTCCCCCGTCACGCGTCGTGAAAAAGGGGTCAAACACGCGGCGGCGATGCTCTGGAGAAATCCCGGGGCCATTATCCGCCACCTCTATGATGAAGCGCCCACGGTCCACTGCGGTGTGCACGGCGATCTCTCCTCCTTCCGGAAGGATTTGCAAAGCGTTGAGCAGGAGGTTGAGAAAAACCTGTACGAGTTGCTCTCCATCGCAGACGAGAGTAGAGGGCTGCGCCTGGAGTTCGGTCACGAGGCGAATCTGCCGCCGTGCGGCGCGTTGCTCGAGCAGATCCACCGCACGCTCGATGATGGCGTGGACGTCCTCGTCCTGAAACGCCGGGGACTGGGGACGGGCACACTCCAACAAAGTGGAGACGAGCCGGTTGAGGCGGTCAGTTTCGCTGATGACAAAACCAGCCATTTCGTGGCCCTCGGGGCTCAGCTGGGGCTCTCTGAGCAACATCTGGGCCGACGAGCGCAGGATGCCCAAAGGCGTCCGCACCTCATGGGCCATCGTCGCTGCCATTTCTCCTACGACTGCCAGTTTCGTCGCCCGCACCAGATCCTCACGAGAGCGCTCAAGGTCTTGGACCATCTGCCCAAACGCTTGGGTGAGTTCGCCAATCTCGCCGCTACGGGCAACCGGAAGCGTTGGCGCCCTCCCTTGCTGCACGAAGTGACGACTAAAATCGGCAAGCTGCAGGATAGGACGAGCAATCCTTGAGGCAATCAAGAAAGACCCTCCGACCGCACTTACCCCAGCAAGTACCAAAAGCAGCAATAATGAGGAGCGCATCCGCCGGATGGGGAGAAATGCTTGTGGGGTCGGTTGAATCACCAGTATGGACCAATCAAAGCCCTTGAATCCCTGATATCCTTGCGAGTGCGCGTATCCAACCAAGACTTCGTCCGTTCCTACAGGACGACCATCAATTGTCATGATCCCTTGGCGGGCGTTCCTTGCCTGCTCCGCCGGCAGCCAGGAGGAAAGCGCCGTACTCAGCAGCAAGCCGCGTTGCCGGGGGAGGGACGAGGCGGCAATGATGCGTCCGTCATGATCGAGGAGGAGCACCATGCGTTGTTTTCCTCGCATAGGAGAATTATGTTCAGCTTTATCCAGGATGCGAAAGATCTCAGTCCAATCAAAAAGCGCGTGCAGAGCGCCGATCTCCTTCCCTTCTTGGAACGCGTCGGTGACCGCGGCATGAATGTCGAGCTGCGCGGCCTGGGAAGAGAAAGCAAGGGGATCGAGGAGCACAGCTTCCTCGGGCAGAGCGGCAGCGAGCCAGGGCGGTTGAGCGGGAACCTGTTGATCTAGCACCTGCGGATCACTTGCAGCGACGATCTTTCCATCAGGGGTTGTGCAGAAAAGCTGCTCATACACCCCATAGCCGGCTTTGAGGTCCGCCAGCACGTGAGAAACCCGTTTGTCGATGTCCCCAATACGGATTTCTTGCATCACTTCAAGTTTGCTCCACGTCCGCACATTTTCCAGCCGCTCGAAAAGCATCCAGTCAATTTGCTGCATGCCCACCGCGGCTTCGACGAGCAGGTTCCTGGCAATCTCCGCCTCCAGCGCCTTGCGGGCCTGGACAAAAGCCAACAACGTCATACCGGTCGTCGGGAGCAGGCTGACTGCCAAGAAAGATACGAGCAAGGTGCGCCAGATAGTCATCGGTGTACGTTGAAACAGCAGAAGGGGGGTCTCCATGCGGGCAGTGTCCGGATTTTGCCGTCTCCCTTTCAATCAGGTATGCATTTTGCGTGCCTCATAGCCAATAGCCCCCTTCAGGGAAGGGATCCCTCTGCAGAGGAACCATGACGTTGCTGTACTGTCTCTTGGCCGTGCTCTTTATTGGTGCGGTGGACGACTTGCACCTGACCCGCTCCGCGCTCGCCCAGGAACTCCCTCCTCCGCAGTCCCGCTGGGAGTACCACCTGGGGCAGGGATTACGAATCGGAGACTCAGGGTTGACCTTGGGCGGGTATGGAAGTGTCCGGTATGAAGACCTGCGTGGTCACGGACCGCAGCTAACCGTCAGTGCCTTAAGTCTCTTCCTGTCATGGGAGACGGGGACGCGAGTGCGCTTTTTCTCTGAGCTGGAGCTCGAGGATTTGACCATCGCCCAAAAAGAGCGCGCATTCGGTGCACGCAACAACGCCCTCGAGCTGGAGCGATTGTATGCAGACGTCTACCTCTCCGACCTCGCGACGTTCCGTCTGGGCAAGTTCCTGACGCCGATCGGACGGTGGAACCTGATTCATGCCGACCCGTTGGTCTGGACGACTTCCCGCCCGCTGGTCACATTTCGGTCGTTCGCCAGCGATACAACTGGCGGTATGCTCTACGGCAGCTTCCTTTCGCTTGGCAAAGATCTCGATTATTCGGTCTATTTGGAGGTCACCGACGATTTGGACCCGGATGACCGCGAGGGGCCTTTTAGCGAGGCTGCCGGTGTCCATCTGGCCACTCACCTCGGGCCGACAGAACTGGGTTTCTCGTATGCCCATTTTACACGCGAGACGGAAGGTCACAAAAAAGAAAACCTCTTTGGTGCGGACTTCTTGTGGGCTCACCGGCAGGTGGAGCTGACCGGAGAGTTTGCCTACCGCGTGGGAACGGGAGGAGCGAACGCGAATGAGTGGGGGCTGTTTGTCCAAGGAATAGTGCCGCTGAGCGCTCACCTGTTTGCTATCGGACGCTACGAGTTTTTCGCTGCCAGAGGGCCGTTCCCTGGGGTACAGCTGTGGCTGGCCGGGCTGGCTTTTCGCCCACTTCCACCTATAGTCGTCAAGGCCGAATACAGCGTTACGCATGACAATGCCGCTAAGGTTCCCGAGGGATTCGCGACTTCCGTCGCTCTGCTGTTTTGACTGCCACAAGAAACATCCCTTTCCATGCGCCTCTTGCTGCTCAGCCTTCCTCTGCTGTGGATGATTCTGCCAGAACCTCTCCGCGCAGAGGAGATGATCGCGGTCATTGTGCCGGCTGCTGCGCTGCTCACCGACGCGCCAAGCAGAGAAGAGCTGGCCAGTATTTATGGGCGCAAGAAGCTCTTCTGGGAGAATGGAGCACGAATCATACCAGTCAATCTGCCGGCTGCCCATCCCTTGCGCCGCAGCTTCTCCCGTCTCGTGCTGGGTGCGCCGCCGGAGGCGCTGGCGGCGTACTGGAATGCCCAATACTTCCACGGCATCGCCCCGCCCTATGTGCTCGCCTCAGAGGAAGCGGTCTTACAGTTCGTTGCCACAACTCCAGGAGCGATCGGCTACGTCAGCGCCTCCGCCGTTAATCGGCAAGTGCGCGTGCTCCTCACTCTGCCTCTCCCTCCGGTGGAAAAACAGCCGTAGCTCACCACCCTGCAACGCAACAGGTGGCGACGTGACGTGCACAGGAAGGTCCCTTCTTTGCGGAGTATTTTCCCGAACGATCTACTGCGCCAGGATTTTTTATCGGCGACGTTGCCTCTTTTCCATAACTAACTAAAAGTTTGAGTAGCGCTTGCTCAAAAGAGACGGACCAGAACCAGCCACGTCTGGGCATCTGGGCCGGCGGAGTCGCGACTCTCGAGAATCTGACGAACATTCGGCATGGTCCGCAGCGACTGCCAGTGGCGCTCACGGAGTAGATAATATCCTGGCGCACAGCGGGAGAAATCCACTTGTTCGGCGCAGGGCGCCAGAGGGACATGGCGGTTGAGGTAAAAGTAGACTTGCGAGAATTCGTCGAACTCCGACGAGTAGGGCTCAGGCGTATAGAAAAAGAGCGGTTCGTTCGCTCCGACGGTCTGTTTGAGGACCGAGGCGAAACCGGTGAATGCCTTGAACTCTTTGGTATAGGCGCGGGTAAAAGGATAGACACTGATAGTGTCAAGCATCAGGAGAAGAAGCACGACCCACAACGCCGCTCGCCATTGTCCGGCTGTCCCCGCATAGACTGCCCACACACCGCCAGCGCACAGCACGGCGAACAGACAGACCCCATACACCGGCTGCTCGGCAAGAAAGCGGATGTATAGAGCGACACTGTTCCATTTGTTCTGGCCCAGCAGCCGGTCGAGCCAGACCGTATCAACCGTCAGTCTTCCCAGAGCCGCGCTCACAGCTCCCGTGAGCACGAGGCCCCCAATGGCCAGCGCGGCCACACGCAAACCAGTGCGCAAGGCCACGGGCACCGGTCGTGCTTGCTCGGGCACGAACAACCATCCCCACTCCGCGGCAAACAACGCCATCGCCGGATAGGCCGGGAGCAAATAGACGTCACGTTTGCCGGCGGAGACGGAGAAAAAGATCAGCACGGCAAACCACCAGAGCAGGGCAAACACCCCTTTTTCGCGCACGGGTGCGTGGCGAGAGAAATTCCATAGCCCCAGGCAAAATAAGATACTCCAGGGGAGACCATCCAGCAGCGCCGGCAAGAGAAAAAACGCGCTCGAAGGAATGCGCTTGCCCGAGCCGGCGGTGAACCGCACCAGGTTCTCCTGCAACACTTGTTTCTGCACAAACGCCCAACCTTCCTGGGCAAATGCCAGTAAATACCAGGTCAAAGGCAGTCCTATTGCCAGCAGGATTCCGACTACGCTGAACAATTCACGTAAGCGTGAGAGCTGTCTCTGCACACCCAGATAGGTCAGGATCACCAGCGCCGGCAGGATATAGCCGATTGGTCCCTTGCTGAGTACCGCGCCGGCTAACGAGAGATAAAATGCCAGGCTCCGCCAACCGCGCCAGTGCTCGTTCTCGTACATCGACGAAAAGCTGACGAGTGCGGCCAGGACAAAGAACGCCAGCGCCGGATCAACCCACCCCTCGCGCGCCATCTCGACAAAGCCCGGCATGGTGAAGAGCAAGAGGCCAGCCAGCACGCCGACTTCGCCGCCTGCCAGCCGGCAACCGAGCAAGCAGGTCAACCCCACGCTCAGCGCCGAGAACAGCGCATTGGGAAAGCGCACGCTCCACTCCGAGACACCGCCAGTGAAGTGCGCCACCGCTACTCCCAGCCAATGGAGCAAGGGAGGTTTAGACGGAATGGTTTCGCCGTTGCGCAGAGGGAGGACCCAGTTGCCGGTGCGGACGATCTCTTGCATCACCAACGCTTCGCGCCCCTCCATCGTGCGATAGATCGGTCCCTTGCCCAGCCGCCAGCAGAAAGCGAGCAGAGAGATCACAAAGAGTAGGGAAGCCAGTGTCATTGGAGAGTAGCGGTTGAGAGGTGGAAGGAGAGGAGGAAACATGGCGTTCGCGTGGTTTGTGCGAAACGCTTCCTATCATTCTTGGCGTGCTCGTGATAGGTCAGGGCTGGATCAAGTCCGAGAAGGTGAGGGGATGCACTGCCCGAACTGCGGAGCGGAAAACCCAGAGAAGGCCAAGTTCTGTGTGGAATGCGGCTCTGCAATCCTGCGCCGTTGTCCAAGCTGCGGAGTGGAACCTCCGCCCGGGGCCAAGTTCTGCGCGGAATGTGGTACCGCCCTCACCGGGGGACAAAAAGGGAACCGGAGAACCGGAGAACCGGAGAACCGGGGAAACGGAGAAGAGGGCAAAAGAAAAATGACTCGGGACTCCGGACTTCGGATCCCGGACGCTGGACTCCTCCTCACCTCGCCGCACGCATTCGGGCCGAACAAACGGCAATGGAAGCGCGCGGCGCAACCGACGGTGAGCGCAAGACCATCACTGCTCTTTTCGCTGACATCAAAGGCTCCATGGCCTTGATTGAAGGCCTTGATCCCGAAGAGGCGCGCGCCATCGTCGATCCTGCCCTCAAGCTGATGATGGATGCCGTGCATCGCTACGAGGGCTATGTCGCCCAATCGACCGGCGACGGCATCTTCGCCTTCTTTGGCGCACCCATTGCACACGAAGACCATCCTCAACGCGCCCTCTATGCCGCTCTGCTGATGCAAGAGGAGATCAGGCGATATGCGGAAAAGCTGCGGCTGGAGAAAGGAACCAACATCGAGATTCGCGTGGGGGTGAATACCGGCGAGGTTGTCCTGCGCGCGATCCGCAAAGACGATCTGCACACCGACTACACGCCGGTCGGCCACTCGACCAGTTTAGCCTCACGCATGGAAAATCTGGCCAGCGGAGGCGCGATTGTGGTGAGCGAGCATACTTACAAACTCATCGAAGGGTATTTCCAGTGTAAGCCGCTGGGGGCAGCACAGGTCAAGGGAGTGAGTGAGCCCGTCCATATCTATGAAGTGCTGGGGGTCGGGCCGTTGCGCACCAGGTTACAAGTCGCAGCCCGACGCGGTCTGGTGCGTTTTGTCGGCCGCCAGAGTGAGATGGGGCAATTGCAGAAAGCCCTTGAGCTGGCCAAAGGAGGGCATGGGCAAATTGTCGCGGTGATGGGGGAACCGGGGGTCGGGAAATCCCGGCTCTTCCACGAGTTCAAACTGCTCTCGCAACCAGGGTGTCTCTTCCTGGAGACTTTCTCCGTCTCTCACAGCAAAGCCTACCCGTACTTGCCGCTCATCGAACTGCTGAAAAATTACTTTCACATCACTCTTCAGGATGATGAGCGGAGAAGACGGGAGAAGATCACCGGCAGAGTCCTCACTCTGGACCGCAGCCTGGAAGACATTTTGCCCTATCTGTTTTTCCTGCTAGAGATTGCTGACCCTACTTCTCCGTTGCAGCAGATGGATCCGCAAATCAGACGGCGACGTACATTTGACGCCATCAAAAGGCTGCTGCTACGCGAGAGTCTCAACCAGTTACTCATCCTCGTCTTCGAGGACCTGCATTGGCTGGACGCCGAGACCCAGGCTTTTCTCATCTTTTTGAGTGAAAGTGTCGCGAACGCTCATATCTTGCTGCTAGCGAATTATCGCCCCGAGTACCGGCATGAGTGGAGCAGCAAGACCTACTACACCCAGCTCCCGCTGGAACCACTAGGCAAAGGAGAAGCCCAGCAGTTACTGACGGCTTTGATGGGAGACAGCGCCGCAGTCCAACCGCTTAAACAACTCATTCTCGACAAGACCGAAGGCAACCCCTTCTTCATGGAGGAGATCGTACAGACGCTGGTAGAGCAAG